>NZ_JAUMIO010000004.1:0-261944 GCF_032905925.1 Pectobacterium sp. HCp5_1 | reverse complement strand
CCTCAGGCACCTCCATACCGCCATACTTCTTACGCCAGGTGTAAAACGTGGCATCGGAAATGGCGTGCTTGCGGCAGAGTTCACGGGCGGATACCCCGGCTTCAGCCTCGCGGAGAATACTGATGATCTGTTGGTCGGAAAAACGCTTCTTCATGGGGATGTCCTCATGTGGCTTATGAAGACATTACTAACATCGGGGTGTACTAATCAACTGGGAGCAGGTCACGATAGCTTCGGCGGTATTTTTACCAACAGATGCACATGATCTATTTGCACATTTAACTCAACTATCTGAATTTTTAGCTGTTCACTTAGGATCCAGATTTGCCGATAGACTTCTTTGCCTACATTACCCTTTAGTATTCGGAAGCGGCATTTAGGTGTCCAAACGATATGATATTGACAATGCCACAGCACGTGGGAAGCTTTTTGAAACCTGCTCATGTTTAATCTCCTTATCAGTTGTGGGGACAACAGATAGGGATTTTGGCATGGGGAGGTTTTTGCAGGCAGAGCCAAAACCAAGCCGATAACCACGTCCACAGGACGTGGTTTTTAGTTAGCAATAAAAAAACGCCCCGGTAAACAATAATACCGGGGCGCAACAGGAAGAAATAAAACGATTATTGGTGTTGATAGGTCGTCGTACGAACGCCGTTAATGTACAGATGACGCTGCTCGCCCGCCGGCAGGCGTAGCGTCGCGTGTCGCCAGGCGGGCTGATACCGCCCTTCCGATGTAAACGTCACGTCAATCCGTTGGCTATCCGTGCGGATTTCCCAGCGCAGCCACAGCGCGTTTCCTTCACGCCATTGCCACGTCTCACCATCATCTTCAAACAGCAGCCCGCTGTCCGTGCCGCCAGCGACAGGCGGGAAGAGCAGGAATTCACGCTGATCATCTTCATGTGGGCTGACGTGTGCCGTTCGCCCCGCCAGCGGGATCATCGCGCCCGCGCGGACCAAAAGCGGAAGGCGCTCCAGCGGGGCATCCAGCACAATCGTCTGTCCGCCGCTGAACCACTGGCCGGAATGAAAATCGTACCAGCCTGACGTATTCGCCGGCAGGTACACCGTGCGCTGGCGCTGCCCCGCTTCCACTACGCTGGCGACCAGAATGTCTCGTCCCAGCATGAAATCGTCGGTTTCTGCCAGCGTCGCACTGTCCTGCTCGTGGTCGAGGAACGTCGGGCGCAGCATCGGCTCATCGTCCGCACTGGCCTGCCACAGCAAGGTGTAAAAATACGGCAGCAGACGGTAACGAAGCTCAATGGCGCTACGTATCGCAGGCGTTACCGCGGGATACATCCACGGTTCGTTCACCGTATGGTCGTCATTCCAGGAATGAATGGTGAAACGCGGGTGCATCACGCCGTTTTGAACCCAGCGCACAAAAAGCTCGGCGTCCGGCTTATCGCCCGAAAACCCGCCGACGTCGTGCCCGACATTAAACAGGCCGGACAGGCTCATCCCGATTCCCATCCGCGTGTTGTAACGCAGCGTCTGCCAGTTGGTGCGGTTATCGCCGCTCCAGGTCTGCACATAGCGCTGCATTCCCGCACAGCCGGAACGCGAAATCAAATAAGGACGTAGCGTCGGCGCAAAGCGCTGCTGCGCCTCCAGCGAGGCGCGCATCATCAACAGCGGCATCAGCGGGCGGATATGTTTGATCGCCATCGTTTCGCCGAATCCGTGGCAGCGGGCTTCGCCATCCCAGACTTCATATTCGTTATTGTCATTCCACGTTGAATCAATCCCTTTCTCCAACAACTGCCGGGTGACGTTCTCCTGCCACCACGCCACCGTTGCCGGGTTGGTGAAATCAAGGTGCGAACCTTCATCGTCCCAAAAGCTGGAACGCTCTGGTGCATCGGATTCGGAATCGCGGATAAACAGACCCTGCGCCGACACTTCTTCATATTTCGGGTGATCTTGCAGTAAACAGGGTTTGATATTGGCAGCCAGCTTGAGGCCCGCATCGTGGAAGGCCTGCGACATCACCTCCGGCTGAGGGACTTTGTCGTAGTTCCAGTTAAACACATAGCGCTTATTGTTGATCGACGTGTAGCCCGAGGAGAGTTGGAACGAATCACACGGAATGTTGTGCTCTCGGCACAGCGCGATAAATTTCATCAGTTGCTGCTGCGCGTCCGGTGCGTCGGTGTAATGCATGGTGGAACCGCTGTAGCCGAGGCTCCACTTTGGCCCAAAGAGCGTTTTCCCCGTCAGGCGAACGAACGCTTTCGTTACATCCAACACACGCGGCCCGATGAACAGGTAATAATCGAGATCGCCCGCCTCCGCCTGATAGCGCCGATAAGCCAGATGATAGTTATCGATTTCATTGCCGAGATCGAGCCAGGTCGTGCTCAGATTATCGTAAAACAGGCCAAAGCTGACATCGTCACGCCGAGTAATGGTAAAGGGAACATGCTTATACAGCGGATCGGTGCTCGCCGCGTTGTAGCCCATCGCATCCAGATTGCGGAACTCAAACCGGCGTCCTGTGCGCTCCAGATCGCCCGCCTTCTCGCCCAGACCGTAATAACGCTCCGTTGGGAAACGGCGCTGATAGTGCGCCACGCCGTCACCGTGTGGATTCAACAGGTAGGCGCTGGTGGGGCGATCGGCGGCAAACGGCTGCCATTCCCCCTGTTCATTGAGGTACTCCCATGCCAGCCACAGCGGCTGATGAATCGTAATGCGCATCCGCGCGGTGCTGATACGCAGCGCATCGTCCAGTTGTTCCAGCGAGAATCCCGGCAGGCTGAAACCATCGCTGCTTTCGCGGCGGCGTCCCTGCCAGGGGACATCCTGCTGCGGCGCAATGCTCCAGGTGCGGTTCAGCTTCAGCTCACCATGCTGTTTAACCAGCACGCGAGCCAGCATCGGTTCCAGCACGTACAGGCGAAACACATGCTTGTCGTCCACCAGCAGCTCAACATGGTCAGCGCTCTGATGGCGGAACACCCAATTTTTCAACGTTTTCATACAGCGTCCTTTTCAGGAAAAAATAAATGAGCCGTTATGCCTGCGACCGCGTTTTCCCACGACGTTCAGCTATAAATGCAATCAGGAAAATGGCACCGATCAGATCGAAGAAGCCCATCGCGACAAACAGCGGGTTAAACCCAATTTTGTCGGCGGTGACGCCAATCAGCAGCGAGAACAGGAAGCTGGCAATCCAGGCAAATGAACCGCGCATCCCGTTCACGGTTGCCATCTGCCCTTTATCGAACGATTCCACCACCAGTGCGCTCAACATGCAGGAAATCACCTGATGGCCGAACCCACCGATGGAAATCAGCAGAATCGCCACCCACGGATCTTTACTGACGGCGACCAGCGCCAGCGACAGCATGAGAAACGCGCCCGTAACCGAACTCGCCACAATCGAGTTGACACGCGAGCAGCCGAACCAGCGAACGTAGAGCCGGGTGAGGTAACCGCTGGCAACGCTGCCGAGATCCGCGGCAAGGAACGGCAGCCACGCGAACATCGCAATTTGTTTCAGATCCATCCCGCGTTCATTCGCCAGATAGAGCGGCACCCAAAAGCTGAGCACGGCCCACGCGGGCTCCGCCATAAAGGCTGGAATCGCGATACCGTAAAAGCGTTTGTTTTTTGAGACCGTTTTCAGTGCGGTGAAGAAAGGCAGTTTGACCGGAGGCGCCTCATTGTCCTGACGGATGAAATCCAGCTCCTCTCGGCTTAAATTCGGGTGATCTTCGGGGTTGTGGTAGAACAACCACCACAGCGCCACCCACAGCAGCGCCAACCCACCGGTGAACATAAACGCACCCTGCCAGCCCAGATAGGCATGCGCCACAACGATAATCGGCGGTGCCAGCATCGCACCGATAGAGAAACCGACACCGGCCCACCCTGCCGCAATCGGGCGTTCCTTTTTAGGGAACCACTCGCCCAGCGTTTTGGCATTCGCCGGTGTCGCTGCCGCTTCTGACGCGCCCATAAAGAAACGCAAGATCGCCAGGTGCAACCAGCTTCCCGCACCCGCGTGGAAGATACACATCAGCGCCCAGATCACCGCGCAGATCATAAAGCCCATTTTCAGACCGATGACATCGATCAACCAGCCGCAAATCGGCTGGAAAATGGTATAGGCCAGTTGGAATGCACCGACAATCCAGGAATATTGCTCGGTGGTAATGCCCATACTGGTTTTCAGTTCCGGTGCCAGAATGCCCAGCGAATTACGGGTGATGTAATTCACGGTAACGCCGAGCAGGAACAGGCTCAGCACCCACCAGCGCAGGTTTCTGAATGTCCGTTTACCTTTGGTAGCGATGGAGGACGAATTGATGTCGAGACTCATGGTGACTCCTTTACAGGAAAGTAGGGTTACATTGGTCTGATATCTCGACGGCATTTTTGTATTTATAGCCTATCGAACAATCAAACCATTTTCATATCATTGTATTTATTGAGTTAAATCCTGTTTTACTGCCTCTAACCACTGAAATTGGTTTACCAAATCGAGAGTAGAACAATTGAAAATCGTGAAACACTCACTTTTTTGAAAACATTTTCATGCTATGGTCAAAATGCAGACAAAACCCTGCTTATAGCGCCTGAAAACAGGTAACAGATAGCTATGAAAACTTTGTCATTTTTGAAGGTGAACGGGATCACAAAATGAAAGGAAACCTGAAAATACGCGAAATTGCGCAGCGGACCGGCTACTCGATCAGTACGGTTTCACGCGTGCTATCTGGTCAGTCCAATACCAGCGAGCAAGCAAAAGCAGACATTCTCAACTGCGCCCGCCAGTGCGGCGTACTGGCCGATCTCGCCAACGGCCGTCTGCTCCTGAACGGACTCACTATCTTCGCCCCACCGCGCGCTTTTGATATTCGGTCCGACATCTTCTACCACAAGGTGGTACAGAGCATCATTGATGCCCTGAAACCACACGATGTGCGAGTGCGCTACTGCGGGCTGGAGGAAAATGACAGCGATGCGGCGCTATTTTTAGACAAAATGCGCGATCCGGCCACGGAAGCGGCGCTGCTGATTGGCATCGACGATCCCTATATTCACGCGCTGGCGGCGGACAGCGGTAAACCCTGCATATTGATTAACTGCATCGATCGTAAGATGCGATTGCCGGGTGTGGCCCCCGCACACCGTTTGATAGGCGAGTTTTCCGCCCACTATCTCTTCGAGCAAGGGCACCATACCGTGTTGACGCTGCTGTGCCTGCGTCGCTACACGATGGAACTGCGTCTGGACGGGATTCGGGATGCCTACCAGCACCATAATCTGCCGTTTTCCTCTGAGGACAATTTACTGGCGTTGGATAATTTCAGCACGACGGATGCCGAACAGGCAATGACGGCCTTTTTAACCCGCTGCCCGCAAGATAAATGGCCTACGGCTATTCTCGCAGGCGGTGATTTCATTGCGGTCGGGGTGGTCAATGCTTTGACCAAAGCAGGACTGCGCGTGCCGCAAGATGTCTCGGTGATGAGTATGGATGGATTCAATCTGTCAGCCATTCACGACGTCCCGCTCACATCGGTACATGTGCCGCGTGAGGCGCTGGGCGAAGAGGCCGTCAGGCTGTTGCAATATCGCCTGATCCGCCCCGAAGCCCCTCTAGGAAATCTGCTACTAAACGGTACGCTGGTGGTTCGCCAGTCCGTAAGACGGCTGCGCGCCAGTAAATCAGTGGCGCCGATACAGGATGAAAGCCTTTACGACTGATCCTGCAACCACACCTGCGCCGCGTCAAAGAAGTTCTGCGCCAGCGGCGTCGCTCGGCCAGCCTGGGCGACAACAACAGCCGCACGACGACGCATCGGCGGAAATTGCAGCGGCCGCAGCATTAATGCAGGCGTCATGTCCGGGATCAGGCTGCCGTTGGGCACAATGCCGCATCCAAGCCCGACATAAGCACTTTGGATCAGTTGCAGAACAGAAGAACTTTCCACCTTGACCCACGGCGAGATGCCCATTTCACGGAAATGGCTGTCCAGATAGCGACGGAAGTAGCGGCTGGCCTCCGCCAGACAGAGCGGAACCTCAGAAAGCGCAGCGAGAGGCAGCGGTGTATCCCCTACCATCTGCGGGAAATGGTGCGGATGGAACAACAGATCAACGCCCTGCTCCGTCAGCGGCGATGCCTGAAAGTGCAGCTCCTGTAGCGTCGAAAACTCAAAAAAGCCGATGCCGACATCCACCGAATGGGCATTCAGCGCCTCCAGCAACTGATCCGCACTGAACAGCGAGATTTGAAAATCCAGCTGCGGGTAAACTTTGTTCACCGCCGCCAGCAGGCTTGACAGCGCGATACTGCTTTGCGGCACCGCGCCGATGCGTAATACGCCGCTCACACCGCGTTTCAGCGACGCGACTTCCAGCTTTAATCCCTGATAAACCGAGACGATTTCCCGCGCCCAGGCCAGCACGCGTTCACCTTCGGCGGTAAAGCCTTCAAAATTGTTACCCCGATTGATTAACGCCAGATCCAGCTCCCGCTCCAGATTTTTCAACCGCATGGAGAGCGTTGGCTGACTGACAAAACTGGCTTCCGCTGCCCGGCCAAAATGGCGCTCTTTCTCCAGATTGCACAGGTATTGCAGTTGCTTAATATCCATCGTCAGACTCTGTAGTGGGTAAGCCCGGAGTATATACCGATAAACCGCCTCTATCCCACCATAGCCGCATTTGATTAGACGCGATCGCCGACGGCACCTAAACTTTCCTCAAGAGCAAATATTTAAAATTTTGTTCACATAAAAAAAACATCATCACCTGCGGAACGTCTATGAAATTCAAACCATCCATCAAGCCATACCGCAATGCGGCTGGCGGCTGGGGCTCGTTGGAAGCCACCACGCGCTTTGTTCTCGACAGCAAGCAAGCGCTGAAAAATATCCGAAACTTGTTGCGGGTCAATAAATCGAAAGGATTTGACTGCCCCGGCTGTGCCTGGGGTGATGACAACAGCAGCACGTTCAGCTTCTGTGAAAACGGCGCGAAAGCGGTCAGTTGGGAAGCGACGCGCAAAGCGGTCGATCTGGATTTTTTCGCCGCCCACAGCGTCACGACGCTACGTCAGCAAAGTAACTATTTCCTTGAGTACCAGGGCCGCTTAACCCACCCGATGCGCTACGACCGTGCCAGCGATCGCTATGTCCCTATCGACTGGAATGCGGCGTTTGCGCTGATCGCTCACCATATCGGTAACATGGCACACCCTAATCAGGTGGAGCTTTATACGTCTGGCCGTGCCAGCAACGAAGCGTCTTATCTGTATCAACTTTTTGGCCGCATGCTGGGCACCAACAATTTTCCTGACTGCTCGAACATGTGTCATGAAGCTAGCGGAATCGGTCTGAAACAGAGTATCGGCGTCGGTAAAGGTACTATCCGGCTGGATGATTTCGAACACGCTGACGCGATTTTCGTCTTCGGGCAGAACCCTGGCACCAATCACCCACGCATGCTGCACAGCCTGCGCCATGCCGCCGATCGCGGTGCGCACGTCGTCTCTTTTAATACGTTACGCGAGCGCGGTCTGGAACGTTTTGCCAACCCGCAGAACCCGCTGGAGCTGCTCACGCCGCTGTCCGGCACCATCAGTGAAACCTACCTGCAACCCAATCTGGGCGGCGATATGGCTGCCGTGCGCGGCATGGTAAAAGCGCTGCTGGAAACGCATCGCCAGCGCCTGTCCGCTGGGGAAACGGGCTTATTCGATCAGGATTTCTTGTCCACGCATACCCAACAGGTGGACGAGTACCTTGCCGTTGTCGACGCCACAAGCTGGCAGAAAATCGAACAACAGTCCGGCCTGAGCGAAGCGCAGCTACGCTATGTGGCAACGATTTATCAGCAGTCGCCGCGCGTGATTTGTACCTGGGCGATGGGGATTACCCAGCACAAACATTCCGTCGCCACCGTGCGGGAAATCGTGAACCTGCAACTGCTGTTCGGGCAGTTGGGGAAACCGGGCGCGGGGCTGTGTCCGGTACGCGGCCATAGCAATGTGCAGGGCAACCGCACCATGGGGATTGATGAGAAACCGACGGCTGCGTTTCTCGATCGTCTGGCCGCACATTATGACTTCACACCGCCTTACGCCGCAGGCCACAACACGGTAGAAGCGCTGGAAGCGATGCTGCGTGATGAGATAAAAGTGCTGATCGCGCTGGGCGGTAACCTCGCCGCCGCTGCACCGGATTCGGCACGCACCGAAGAAGCGCTCAGCCGCTGCGACCTGACGGTGCACATCAGCACCAAGCTCAACCGCAGTCATCTGGTGACCGGCAAAGTCGATGCATTGATTCTGCCGACACTCGGCCGTACCGATCTCGATATGCAGGCCAGCGGCCCGCAGTTTATTACCGTCGAAGATTCTTTCAGCATGGTACATGCGTCACAGGGCGTCGGGCAGCCGCTTTCGCCGTTGCAGCGCTCGGAAACCGCGATTGTGGCCGGGATTGCCAACGCGGTGCTCGGTCATGAAAAGCTCGACTGGCTGGCGCTGGCGGACGATTACTCACGTATTCGTGACCATATCGCCGCGACGATTCCCAACTTTACCGATTTTAATGCCAACTGCGACCTGCCGGGCGGATTCTATCTCGGTAACGCCGCGGCTGAACTGCACTTCAATACCCTCAACGGGAAAGCGCAATTCAGCCATGCCGCGCTGCCCGATACGCTGTTTCCGCAGCTACAAGGCAGCGATGTGCCCTTTACGCTGCAAACCCTGCGCTCACACGATCAGTACAACACCACGATTTATGGTCTGGATGACCGCTATCGCGGCGTGTACGGGCAGCGGGAAGTGCTGTTCATGCATCCGGATGACATCAGCGCGCTGGGGCTGGAAGACGGCGATCTGGTCGATATCGAAACACTGTGGAATGACGGTATTACGCGTGTCGTCAACGGCTTCAAGCTGGTGAGCTACGCGATTCCGCGCGGCAATCTGGCAGCCTACTACCCAGAAACCAACCCGCTGGTGCCGCTGTCCAGCTTTGGGGATGAAACGCACACGCCGACCTCTAAATCGGTGCCGGTTATTGTTCGTCGCAGTACGCAAGCGGAATCTCTGCTGCGTATAGCCTAAGAACCTGCTCAGTAGGCGGCAACGCATAAACATAAACGACGCTGTCGTGCCGTGAAATCAGTCGCGTGCACGGCAGGTGGATACATTCCAATCAGCGTTGACTTTACTCGGATTTCTCCGCGCTTCTGCTGCCGTTCGGCACCCACGCTACCCCCGATTATTCTTGCCGCCAGCACCCGATTCGAGTAAAACTGTGAGTTGCTAATTGAGCTACTCACAACTGTATTTCTGGACGCTATGTTTCAAGATAATCCGCTGCTTGCACAGCTAAAACAGCAACTTCACTCTCAGACACCGCGTGTTGAAGGTGTCGTCAAAGGAACCGATAAAGGATTTGGCTTTCTTGAAGCTGACGGACAAAAAAGCTATTTCATTCCCCCTCCGCACATGAAAAAAGTGATGCACGGTGACCGGATTACCGCCACCCTGCATACGGAAAAAGAGCGGGAAATTGTCGAGCCAGAAACGCTGATCGAACCCTTCCTTACCCGATTTGTTGGGCGCATCCATAAAAAAGACGACCGCTTATCCATTACGCCTGACCACCCGCTGCTGAAAGATGCCATCCCTTGCCGCGCCGCGCGCGATGTCACGCACGATTTTCAGGAAGGCGATTGGGCCGTAGCCGAAATGCGCCGTCACCCGTTGAAGGGCGACCGTGGATTTCATGCTGAACTGACGCAGTACATTACGACAGGCGATGACCCGCTGGTGCCGTGGTGGGTAACCTTGTCACGTCATAATCTGGAGCGCACGGCCCCAGAGGTTGAAGCGACTGAGCGCCATGATGGCGAACTCGTCCGTGAAGATCTCACTGCATTAAGTTTCGTCACTATCGACAGTGCCAGCACCGAAGATATGGACGATGCGCTGTACGTACAGGAAAACGACGATGGTTCATTGCAATTAACCATCGCGATTGCCGATCCGACCGCGTATGTCGCGGCAGGTAGCGAGCTGGACAACATTGCACGCCAGCGCGCCTTTACCAACTATCTGCCTGGCTTTAATATCCCGATGCTGCCGCGCCCGCTGTCGGACGATATCTGTTCCCTGCGCCCGGATGAGCGTCGCCCTGTCCTCGCCTGCCGCGTGACGATTGCCGCCGACGGTGCGCTGGGTGACGACATTCACTTCTTTGCTGCCTGGATCGAATCCAAAGCCAAGTTAGCGTATGACAACGTCTCTGACTGGCTGGAAAATCAAGGCGAATGGCAGCCGCAAAACGACGCGATTGCTGAACAAATTCGTTTGCTGCACCGCCTCTGTCTGGCTCGTAGCGAATGGCGCACCACCCACGCGCTGGTATTTAAAGATCGCCCGGATTACCGCTTCCTGCTGGGTGAGAAAGGCGATGTGTTGGATATCGTGGTTGAACATCGCCGCATCGCCAACCGTATCGTTGAAGAATCCATGATTACGGCCAACGTCTGTGCGGCCATTGTGCTGCGCGATAAGCTGGGCTTCGGCATCTATAACGTGCATAACGGCTTCGATCCTGCCTCGATCGAACAAGCGGTTGCCGTGCTGGATACCCACGGTGTTCAAGCTGACGCGCAAGCGCTGTTGACGCTGGAGGGCTTCTGTACGCTGCGCCGCGAGCTGGATGCCCAGCCGACGCAGTTCCTGGACAGCCGCATTCGCCGCTTCCAGTCTTTCGCGGAAGTCAGCACCACGCCGGGGCCACACTTTGGTCTGGGGCTGGAAGCCTACGCTACCTGGACATCGCCGATCCGTAAATACGGCGACATGGTGAACCACCGTTTGTTGAAAGCGGTTATCACCGGACAGGCTGCGGAAAAACCGCAGGACGACGTCACGGTACAACTGGCCGAACGCCGCCGTCTTAATCGTATGGCTGAGCGTGATGTTGGCGACTGGCTGTACGCTCGCTACCTCAGCGACAAAGCGGGTACCGATGTGCGCTTCAATGCGGAAATCATTGACGTCACACGCGGTGGCCTGCGCGTTCGCCTGCTGGATAACGGCGCAGTAGTATTTATCCCGTCCTCCTTTATCCACGCTGTGCGCGATGAGCTGGTGTGCAGTCAGGAAATGGGCACCCTCTCAGTGAAAGGCGACGTGGTTTATCGTCAGGGTGATACGCTGGACGTGGTTATCGCTGAAGTGCGTCTGGAAACCCGCAGCATCGTGGCAAAACCTGCCGCCTAAGTGCCATGCCGCCGAGCCATCTCGGCGGCATGCAACCCTCATAACAGGAGTGTTCACGATGAAGAAAATGACAATCGGTACATCCGCGATACAGGCTTCCAACATTGCGTTGGGCTGTATGCGAATGGCGAAGAAAAGCACGAGTGAAGCGGCTGACATCCTCAATGCTTCCGTCGAAGCAGGCATCGATTTCTTCGATCACGCCGATATCTATGGCTCAGGTCTGTCAGAAGAGATTTTCGCCGCCGGTTTACAGAAGACTGCCATCCGCCGGGAATCCATTTTTCTGCAATCCAAATGCGGCATTCGTCAGGGCTTTTTTGACTTCTCTAAGGCGCACATCATCGCGTCCGTCGAAGGTAGCCTGAAACGCTTAAAAACGGACTATCTTGATACGCTCCTGCTGCACCGCCCGGACTCGCTGTTCGAACCCGATGAAGTTGCGGCCGCTTTCGATGAGCTGGAAAGCAGCGGAAAAGTGCGCCATTTCGGCGTCAGTAATCAGAATCCGTTGCAGATTGAGCTGCTGAAGCAATCCGTACGCCAACAGCTGATCGCCAACCAGTTGCAGTTCAGCATCATGCACACGGGTATGATTGATGCCGGCTTTAACGTGAATATGACGAACCCGGCATCGGTGAATCACGATGGTGCGATTCTGGAATACAGCCGTCTGAATACCATGACGATTCAGGCCTGGTCGCCCTTCCAGTACGGCTTTTTTGACGGTGTTTTCCTCGATAACGAGAAATTCCCTAAGCTGAACGCCACCCTTGATCGCATCGCCGAACAACATCGCGTCACCAATACCGCGATTGCCACCGCGTGGATCTTGCGTCACCCTGCCGCGATGCAGGTGATTATCGGCACCATGAGTCCGGAGCGTATCCGTGACATCGCGGCAGCGTCTACCCTGTCGCTCAGCCGCGAAGAATGGTACGAAATTTACCGCGCTGCTGGGAACGTCCTGCCCTAAGAAAGGTTTTGTCTTCAGTACACAAGCCCTGCTTATCCCTTGCAGGGCTTCACATTTTTACCGCATCAGCACGTTAGCCATTGTTTGCTCTTTAAATTTCTTTACAGAAATTCACCTTCGCTCACATTTTCTCACCCCATTCCCTTCTCTTCGCCATTAAACCCACTATTGTTAAATTGCATTAACACCCGCGCTATATACCCCAAATAACTCGAGTTGCAGGACAAAACGTTGACGTTTTGAACAATGCAAAGCATTGGCCCGCGAGGGCGAGGCTCATTATGAGTCTCGTAACGCGGCAAACGCATGAATCCCCAGGAGCTTACACAAGTAAGTGACTGGGGTGAGTAAGAGAAGCCAACGCACATGCAGCTTGAAGTATTACGGTATACCTTTTCTGAATAACGAAGGAGCCGTTGTTATGAGTAACGTAAAGAGCATTGTGATCTGGCTGCTAGTCGGCCTGGCGGGCGCCTTTTCGTTCGCCACGCTGGCGCTAAGCCGCGGTGAACACGTCAATGCCGTGTGGTTGGTTATCGCGGCGGTATCGTGTTACAGCATCGCCTATCGGTTTTACAGCCTGTTTATCGCCAAAAAAGTTTTTGAGCTCGACGATCGCCGACTGACACCGGCGGAGCGTCATAACGACGGTCTGGATTACGTTCCCACCAATAAATGGGTCCTGTTCGGCCACCACTTCGCCGCCATCGCCGGAGCCGGGCCGCTGGTTGGGCCGATTCTCGCCGCACAGATGGGCTTCCTCCCCGGTACGATCTGGATCTTGGTCGGCGTCATGCTGGCGGGTGCCGTGCAGGATTTTCTGGTGCTATTTATCTCAACCCGCCGAGACGGTCGTTCTCTGGGGGAGATGGCAAAACAGGAACTGGGCACGTTCGCGGGTATTATCACCATGCTTGGCGCGCTGGGCGTGATGATCATCATTCTCTCGGCGCTGGCACTGGTCGTCGTTAAAGCGCTGGCAGGAAGTCCGTGGGGATTGTTCACCATTGTCGCCACCATCCCTATCGCGCTCTTCATGGGCATTTACATGCGTTTTTTACGTCCGGGCAAAATCGCTGAAGTGTCTATCATCGGCTTTGTACTGATGATGCTGGCGATTGTCTACGGCGGTAACATCGCGGTACACCCTTACTGGGGGCCGTTCTTCACGCTGAAAGGCACGTCGCTCACCTGGATTCTGGTGATTTACGGCTTCGTGGCCTCAGTCCTGCCCGTTTGGCTGCTGCTGGCACCGCGTGATTATCTCTCTACGTTCCTGAAAATCGGGGTCATTGTCGGGTTGGCTTTCGGTATTGTGTTTGCCATGCCGGAAATGAAAATGCCTGCCGTTTCCCGTTTTATTGACGGCACCGGCCCGGTCTTCTCCGGTACGCTGTTCCCCTTCCTGTTTATCACCATCGCCTGCGGCGCGATTTCCGGCTTCCATGCGCTGGTTTCCAGCGGCACCACGCCGAAGTTGGTTGAACGTGAAAGCCATATCCGCTTCATCGGCTATGGCGCAATGTTGATGGAATCCTTCGTGGCGATTATGGCGCTGATTTGTGCCTCGGTTATCGAACCGGGTATCTACTTCGCCATGAACTCACCGGCCGCCTTGATCGGCACCACGGTTGAGAGCGCCTCGCAGGCCATCAATAGCTGGGGGTTTGTGATTACCCCGCAGGAATTGAGCACGATTGCCCATGACGTTGGCGAAGCCTCTATTCTTTCCCGCGCCGGCGGTGCGCCGACCTTCGCGGTGGGTATGGCCTACATCATCACCGAAATCTTTAACAGCCGGGCGATGATGGCATTCTGGTATCACTTCGCGATTCTGTTTGAAGCCCTGTTCATCCTAACTGCCGTTGACGCCGGGACGCGCGCCTGTCGTTTCATGGTGCAGGATCTGGTCGGTATTGTGATTCCAAGACTGGCGAACAGCCACTCCTGGCTTGGGAATTTGGCCGGTACAACCGTTGCCGTTTCCGGTTGGGGGTTCTTCGTCTATCAGGGCGTGATCGATCCGCTCGGCGGCATCAACACGCTCTGGCCGCTGTTCGGTATCGGTAATCAGATGCTGGCCTCGATGGCGTTGATTCTCGGCACCGTGGTGTTGTTTAAGATGAAGAAACAGCGCTATGCGTGGGTGACTATCGTGCCTACCGTCTGGCTGTTTATTACGTCGATGACGGCAGGTTGGCAGAAAATCTTCCATGAAAAACCGAGCATCGGCTTTCTGGCTCAGGCAAAACGCTTCGCGGCGGGTATTGAACAGAACACGCTGATTGCACCAGCCAAGTCGATTAAAGACATGGAAACCATCGTCTTCAGTAATCAGATCAACGCCGCACTGTGCGGGTTCTTCATGCTGGTTGCGGTGACAATGCTAATTTCCGCCTTCTTCGTCATTCGTCGTGCAATGAATAGCGATGTCCCAACGGCAAAAGAGAGCCCCATTGTCTTACGAGACGGCGCTCAGCCTTAAACGCCACTGGCGTAACCCCTTCGATCCCTCCCTCGCGGAGGGATTTTTATGCTGGCGGCCACCCTTAAGAATTTAGCACGGAGCTTGTGCCGTTCAGGAGCGAGGTCATCAAGCCCCACAAATAACACGAGCGCCGCATTGACGGCGCTCGTGTCTTAAAGGGCATGAGGAAGAAATCGCTGCGGTTTATTGTCCGTAATACGCGTTCTTACCGTGCTTGCGTAAGTAGTGTTTATCCAACAGCGTTTGCTGCATCTCGCCCAACTGAGGCGTTAGCTGGCGTGAGAAAATCCCCATATAGGCAAGCTCTTCCAGAACAACCGCGTTGTGCACCGCGTTGTCTGCATCCTTCCCCCACGCAAAGGGACCATGCGAGTTAACCAATACGGCAGGAACATCCACCGGTGAAATGCCACGCTGGCGGAAGGTTTCGACGATCACCCTGCCCGTTTCCCACTCATAGCGTCCGTTGATTTCCGCATCTGCCATCAGACGCGTACAGGGAATAGGACCATAAAAGTAGTCCGCGTGCGTCGTTCCCCAGGCGGGGATATCTTTGCCCGCTTGCGCCCAGATCGTGGCATGGCGGGAATGGGTATGCACAATACCGCCGATCTCGGCAAATTCCAGATACAGCACGCGGTGGGTATCGGTATCTGACGACGGTTTCTTCGTCCCCTCCACCACTTTGCCGCTTTCCAGCTCAACGACAACCATATCCTCCAGCGTCATGGCTGAGTATTCCACGCCGGAAGGTTTGATCACCATCAGGCCGCGCTGTCGATCGACCGCGCTGACATTTCCCCAAGTAAACGTCACCAGATTGTGCTGCGGCAAGGCCAGATTGGCGTCCAACACCTGTTTTTTTAGCGTTTCTAACATATCAGCCTCCCCTCGGCGCGATGACACCATTTTCGCGGCCTGACGAGCTGGTCGCTATGGGCTAAATCGCTAAAGACCTAGCGGTGTTCTGCTATGGGAAAAAGAAAGAGACACCCCACATAATTGAGCAAAAAACAGCCAGCTTTATCAATTGTTGCTATCGTTAACATAACGCTGGGGAATTAAGAGTTTTTACCTGTTGCAGTTTTTTCCGATGATTATACTTGTCATCAAGCAGTAAAAGGCCGGTTTCTTTATTTAATACCGTAAAAAGCACGTTGTTCGATATTTTCCTCACAAGAAACGTGAGGCCAAGAGCAGAAAGGGGAATAAAATGAAATTAAACAAACGTTTTGCGACAGCCGCGCTTGCCATTACGCTTGCTGTAACGCTCGCGGGCTGTTCAAACATGTCCAAACGTGACCGTAATACCGCGATTGGTGCCGGTGCGGGTGCAGTCGGTGGGGCTATCTTAACGGATGGCGGAACATTAGGAACGCTGGGCGGTGCCGCTATCGGCGGGCTGATTGGCCGTCAGGTCGATAAATAACGAATTCGTGAGCAGCAGGTTCACGGGAGTAAACCTGCTGCTTTTATCTTTATATCCTTTAGCCGCCAGCCAGCTTAACCTTCATGCCTTTCGCTTCCAGAAGCTGTTTTAGCAGGTCGCGTTTATCTCCCTGAATTTCGATCACGCCGTCTTTCACCGACCCGCCGCAGCCGCATTTTTTCTTCAATTCAGCCGCCAACTTATCCAGTGCAGCATCGTCAAGATCGAGACCGCTAATCAGACATACGCCTTTTCCTTTACGTCCACTGGTCTGACGCTGGATACGCACGATGCCATCACCTTTTGGCCGAACGACGCGTTCTTCTTCCGGCTTAATTCGTCCGGTTTCTGTGGAGTACACCAGTTGGCTATTCTCGTCGCGACGCAGGCTCATGATGCCGCACCGTTTAACAATGAAGCGCGAATCTCACGCAGCGTCTGTGCCGGATCCGCCGATTGGGTGATCGGACGTCCAATCACCATATAATCGACGCCAGCCTGCTGCGCCTGAACCGGCGTCATGATGCGGCGCTGATCGCCAACGTCGCTGCCAGCGGGACGAATGCCCGGTGTGACCAGCTTAAATGCCTGTCCGCATACCTGCTTCAACCGCTGCGCTTCACGCGCGGAACACACCACGCCATCCAGCCCGCTGTTATGCGTTAACACCGCCAGTCGTTCCGCCTGCTCCGCCGGGCTGACGGTAATGCCGAGCCCGCGCAGATCGTCTTCGTCCATGCTGGTTAACACGGTCACGGCAATCAGCAGCGGTGCATCGTTACCAAACGGCACTAGCGATTCTTTCGCCGCTGTCATCATGCGTGAGCCACCGCTGGCGTGGACATTTACCATCCACACACCAAGATCGGCGGCGGCCGCAACGGCGTGAGCGACGGTGTTCGGAATATCGTGGAATTTCAGATCGAGAAACACATCAAAGCCGCGCTGTTGTAGCGTCTGCACGAACTGTGGGCCAAATAAGGTAAACATCTCTTTGCCTACCTTCAAACGGCAATCCTGCGGATCGATACGGTCAACAAACGACAGCGCCGCCTGCTGACTGGCATAGTCCAGCGCGACCACAATCGGGGAGGATACCGTTTGATTCTCTTGCTGTAGATTCTCGTTTTTCATTCGTCACCCAGTCTCTTGCGAAGCCAAAATTCCCGCCGCATTCTACATGCCCCGCCCCTGAAATCCCAGCCGCCTGAAGACCAATGCGATTAAAGACGCTGGCTGGCACCGAAATCACATGTAGTTATTAGTATGTTGTAACTAAAATGCACTAAAACAACATCAGCTCGATATCGTGAAACGTTACTGGCCGTCGAGCCCACGGATCGGCTTGATGCTAGCCCAGGTGCGGCAGGAAGGACATTGCCAATAGAGCGATTGCGACGTGAAACCACATTTGCGGCAGCTATAGCGGGGCTTAGTGCGAATCTGTTCGCCGACCATGTCACGCAATCCCTGCAGATTCTCTTTTGTTCGTCCGTCTTCCGCTTCATGCAGGTGAAAATCCATCAGGCGATGGAACACGCGCATCGTGGGGTGGCGTTGAAGCTGGCGGTTAATATAAGCCTGTGCCACCTCGGCCCCCTCTTCTCTTTCGAGGATGTCGGCCAGCATCAATTCCGCCGTCGCACCGGTATTTTCTTCTACGCAGCGTCTGAGGAAATTCGCCCAATCCAAAGGCTTATCTAAATGCTGATAGCACTCTTGCAGCATCGGCAGCGTTTCGCTAACCAGCTCTTTATCCTGCTCGAGAACCTGTCGCAAGGCTTCCACGGCGCGTGAATAATCCTGCTGCGCCATGTAGATGCGACCCATCATGATAGACGCACGGGCACACTGACTGTCCGCCGTCGCCCCTTTTTTCAGGAGCGTTAGCGCCTTATCCAGATCGTCGCTGCCCATCGCCAACAGCGCCAATTCACAGTAAAAATGCGCGATGTCCACGCGAAGCTGGTCTTTTCCCATCTTGACCAGTTTTTCCGCCACATCAATCGCCGTCGGCCAATCGCTGGTCGCCTGATGGATCTGCAAGAGCTGCTGCAAGGCGCTGCGTCGAAAATCTTCTTCATCCACCAACTGGTTGAAACTTTCTTCGGCGCGGTCATACAGCCCTGCGGCCATATAGTCACGGCCCAGCTGTTGCACCGCCAGCAGGCGCTGTTCAAAGGTTAACGATGCGCTTTCGGTCAGCGCCTGATGGATGCGAATCGCACGGTCAACTTCGCCGCGCGAACGGAACAGGTTGCCGAGCGTGAGGTGGGCTTCAAAGGTGTTGCTGTCATCCTTGAGCATGTCGAGGAACAGCTCAACCGCCTTATCCTGCTGATTGGACAACAGGAAGTTAACCCCGGTGACATACTCTCGGGACAGGCGGTTGGATTCCTGCTCTTTGTCCTGCTGCGCACTTCTGCGACCCATGTACCAGCCGTACGCGGCGGCCACGGGCAGCAACAGAAACAGCAGTTCTAACATAGAGAGAATTCCTTAGTGGGTGACCGTCTGCACTGGCGCCACGTTCTCCTCGGTGGAGGTAGAAAGCTGTTGTTCCAGACGCTTAATTTTACGTTGTGCACGGCCAAGCGCAATGCGCTGACGCAGATAAAACAGACCACAGATAACCCAGCCAAGGGCAAAACCCAGGGCAAACAGCGTGGCAAGCAGTGTGGAGATACGATACTCCCCCTGTGCCAGCAGGTAGTTAAATGTCACAACCTGATCGTTGTGCGCACCCAGTGTGACAGAAATGATGAATATCGCCAGCACGAGTAAAAAAATCAGCAAATATTTCACATTGTCCTTCCTGTGATATCCAGTAACCGGATGAATTATGCCAAATTTTGGCGACAAACCCCATTAAATTACCATGTCCGGCGCAGACAGGGAAATCACGGCGTCAACCCGATGTTTTGTCGCCGCACTTATCACCACACTTCCACTGTACAAAAGTCAAAAACAAGAACCGTGCTCCGCTGCCGTCTGCGCTTGTTATTTATTCTGTGCTGAATAAAAATGACAGCAGCAAGTCAGCAAGGGGAAAAGTCATGTCAAAGCAGGACGAACAGCGATTATTGGTCAAGATCGCTACGCTCTATTATAGCGAAGGGATGAAACAAGCAGAAATTGCCGCCTCACTCCATTTGTCACAGTCTTTTGTCTCCCGCGCTATCACGCGCTGTGTTAAAGAAGGTGTGGTCAAAATCAGTGTAATTCAACCCCCGAACATGTTCATGGGGCTGGAAGCGGCGATTCAAAAGCGCTACGGCATCGATCAGGCTATCGTGGTGGATGTCGCCGATAACGCTACACTGGCGCAAATCAAGCAGGCGATTGGCTCTGCGGCCGCCCACTACGTCCAAACCAGTATCCGCCCTGACGATCTGGTTGGTATCTCGTCCTGGAGCAGCACGCTACGGGCGATGGTGGACAGCCTGCATCCGCAAAGCGTCAAGGCTCAGGGCGTCATCCAACTGTTGGGCGGCGTCGGACCGAATGGTAATGTGCAGGCGACGATCCTGACGCAAACCTTAGCCAATCAGCTCAGTTGCCCCGCTTACCTTTTGCCCGCGCAGAGTATCGAACGATCGGTGGAAGATCGCGCCCGTTTGGTGACCAGCGATGAGGTTTCCAGCGTGGTTGATAAATTCAGCGAGGTGAGTCTGGCGCTTGTCGGTATTGGCGTGCTGGAGCCCTCGCAACTGCTGAAAAACTCCGGTAACTACTATCACGAAGCGATGTTGCAACAGCTGGCCGAACGCGGTGCCGTAGGCGATTTATGCCTGCATTATTACAACGCGGAAGGCGAACCGGTGTTGCAGGACGATGAAGATCCGGTGATTGGTATGGCGCTGCCACAGCTGCGTCAGTGTCCGCGCGTGGTGGCGTTAGCGGGCGGCGTCGAGAAAAGTGCCGCGATTCGCGGTGCCTTAACCGGGCACTACGTTGATGTATTGATTACCGATCGATTAACCGCTGAGACGTTGATCTAACGTACTCACCACTCGTGGTGAGCAATAAGAGTAACGTCAGGCGCGGAATGCTTCCCCTGCTCCGTGCCTGACGAATCGTGGCGTGATTACTCGTTAACGTTAATGGATGACAGCAGCGCATCCTGCACAATCCGCTGCGCCTGTAACGGATTTTGCGCTTCCTGCGCCGCCTGAAGCGCCGGGATATCCAGCTTGTCCAACGCGCGATAGATGTGTTTCAGGAAACGGATAGACAGCTGTGCCGCCTCAACGTGGTTCTCACGGAACGGGAACTGATCGAGCTGCCAGACACCCTGCCAGTTGTTGATTTTCAACACGTAGAAAAATTCGAAGATCTCGGTCATATGCACGGTGCCGACCACCAGATCGTCATCCCAGCCGCGCAGGTTGTCGTTCACATCCATGCCGAACAGACGACCGCGATCGATAATCAATTGGGCGGAATCGGCCGGTGATTCGCCGCCATACAGCGCATGCCCGAAGTCCAGCAGCACGCCGACGTTATCCAGCCCGATATCTTCAATACCCAGCAGCGTTCGCGCGGCAGAATCCCAGGTCATTTTCACGCGCGGCTCACGCGGTTTGTACTCGATAGCGAATTTCACATCGGGGTTAGCCCCCGCCAGATCGCGCATGCCGTCCACCGCCAGCTTCCACAGGTTTTTATGGCTGACCTGGAACGGGTAATCCCAGCCATCCTGACCCGGCCAGACTTTGACATAATTCGCGCCGAGTTCGCGCACAATGCCCGCAGATTCGTGCATTAATTCAAACGCCGCCGCTCGGGCCGCAGGATCGGGGTTGGTAAAAGCACCGCGCGACCACTTTTGCAGATAAATTTCTGGCGTGATACCAATCGCCTTCAGTCCCGCATCTTTCAGCGCATCTTTCACTTCGCTGAGCGTCACGCCCGGCGTGAAGGGATAAGGCAAGTCGACATAGGAAAGTTCGCCGACCTCTTTCGCTGCTTTGATCTGATCGATCGTGCTCAATGCTGGGCCATAGCCGTCCACCGCGTAGCGGTCGATATAATTCGCAAAATGCCACAAACCGGCACCAAATTTAGGGTAGTTATACGTTGCCATAAAAGTCACCTCATTGATTTCTGATGGTATTGAGCTGCTTATCTTTTCTTTCGTATCGGATAGGTTCGTACTGCTAACATTTCTTACTGCTAAAAATGGTTATGGTTAAAAATGGTTATGGCTCGGGCCGCAGGCGTGCACGCGCTACCGCCGTGCGCCACTGTTGATAGCTCTCCAAAACCCCGTGGTTTGTCGTCGACGGTTCGATGACCTCCACTTCTCTGGGCAGCGCGGCGACCTGTTCGTTGTGCTCCCACCACCCCAGCATTTTCCCGCCCAGATAAGCCGCTCCCAGCGCCGACACTTCCGCGTTATGGTTGCGAATCAACGGGCGCTGCAAGAGGTCGGCCTGAAACTGCATCAGCCAGCGGTTTTGTGTCGCGCCGCCGTCAACGCGTAGCGCGGGTAATGCGGCCTGCGATGCCTGTTCCATCGCAAAGAAGACGTCGGCAATCTGGTACGCGATGGCTTCCAGTCCTGCACGGGCGATGATGGCAGGCGTGGTGGCATCGCATAATCCACACAGCAGGCCACGCGCTTGCACATCCCAATAGGGCGCGCCCAGCCCGGATAACGCAGGAACAAAAAAGACGCCTTGATTAGACTCGGCGCTGAGCGCCAACTCGGTAAGTTGCGTAACAGAAGGGATGCCCAGCATCTGACCAATCCAGGCAAATCCCGACCCGGTGTGGGTAATGTTGCCTTCCAGTGCGTAGCGCAGTTCGCCATCGTGCCAGGCAATCGTGGTGCTAAGCCCTGCGGCCTGTTGATGCGGCGTGTTGATGGTAGTCATCAGCGACGAGCCGGTGCCGTATGTCGCCTTGATTTCACCGCTTTGGGTGATGCCCTGCCCGTACAGCGCTGCATGAGAGTCACCAATCAGCGCCACAATCGGTACGCCAGCGGCAAGGCCGCTGATGCCCGTCACGCCGGTGTGACCATGTAACGCCGAGGACGGCGTGACGGCAGGCAGGCACACGCTGGGAATCCCGAACAGCGCCAGCAGATCCTCATCCCAGCAGCCGCGGTGGATATTGAACAGTTGGGTTCTTGCCGCGTTGGAATAGTCGGTGGAATACGCTCGCCCACCGCTAAACTGCCAGTTAAGCCAGCAATCCACTGTTCCGATGCACAACTCACCCTGCATCGCCCGAGCGACACCGTCCGGTAATTCCGACAGCATGGCGTGCAGTTTGGCGGCGGGAAAAAGCGGATCGACCTGTAGCCCGGTACGGGATTCGATCAGACGCGCCTCTGCACTGCCCTGCAATGCCTGACAGAATTTCTCGGCGCGGCGATCCTGCCAGCTGACCAGCGGCGTCAGCGGCTTTCCGGTTCGCCGGTCCCAAATCAGCACCGACTCACGCTGGTTACTGATCGCCACGCCCACCACCTGAGCCCGGTGTAATGACGACAGACAGGCTTCTGCCGCCTGACAAACCGCATGCCAGATCGCCATCGCGTCCTGCTCGGCTCTGCCCAGCTGCGGGTGCGTCACCTGCAAAGCGACTGCCGCCTTAGCCAGAATGCGCCCCCGCTCATCGACGGCAATCGCCTTGGCGTTCGTCGTCCCTTCATCGATTGCCAAAATAACCGGCGTAAACATCATCAGCCTCCCGGGCAAATACGCAGTGCTGCGTTGACAATGCCCGTCGCGTCCAGCCCGTGATGCGCTCGCATCGCGCTCCGATCGGCGGCAATCGCGTATTGACCATCGGGAATTCCCAACCGCACAAGAGGAATTCCGCTGCCCGCTTCCGCCAGCACTTCCGCTACCAGACTGCCTGCACCGCCGTTGACGTTATGTTCCTCGACTGTGATGACTCGAGGTGTTTCACTCAGAATTTCAAGCAATTGCTGAGTATTGCACGGGCGGATAGAGGAAAGATTAACCACCGTAGCGGAAAGTCCTTTTTCTGCTAATAATTCAGCCGCCGTCACAATTTCATGCACGGTCGACCCCAGCCCGACCAGCGTGATATCGCGACCTTTGCGCAGCACATCGATCTGCCCCGGCACAAAGCGATACCGCTCATCGTGCAAGGCAGGCAGCGGTTTCCCATCTAGGCGGATATAGACTGGCCCCTGATGTTCAAACGCATAATCGATAATCTGACGGCACTCTTCCGGGCTGGACGGCGCATAGATCTCAATATTGCCAAACCCTCTCAGCACCGCGATGTCGTCAATACTGTGGTGCGTGCTGGCGAGCGGACCATAGCTACAGCCCGCATTCAGTCCGAATAGCTTGACGTTGCTGTTGTTGTAACAGACGTCGACTTTGAGCTGTTCATTCGCTCGGGAGATCAAAAACGGTGCTGCGTTACAGGTCACTGCAATCTTGCCGCCGATGGACAGCCCTACCGCCGTCCCCACCATGGTTTGTTCTGCGATTCCCACGTTGACGATACGGTCGGGGAAACGCTGTATGAACGGTGAAATCTTCGCCGTAGAGGTCGAATCCGCCAACACCGGAACTAAATCAATCCCCTGTTCGACGGCCTTGATGAACTGCTCGACCATGACGGTTGCCAGATGCTCTGCGTTACTCATCTTTTAGTTCCTCCAGCGCCAGTGCTATTTCCTCGCCTTTCGGCACCCGGTGATGCCATTCAGCCCGCCCCTGAATAAAGGACACGCCTGCGCCTTTTTCCGTATTCGCAATCACCACATTCGGTTTGCCGTTGCGTGGCAAGTTCTCCAGCGTTTCCACCACCGAGCGCATGTCATTACCCGCGCATTCTGTGACCTGTAGGCCAAAAGCCTGCCACTTTTCCGCCAGCGGATCGGTGTTCATGATGGAGCAGGTCGTTCCCGCCAGTTGCAGCTTGTTCTTGTCGTTGATGATGATCAGGTTATCCAATTGGTAATGTGCCGCCGCCAGCGCCGCTTCCCAGTTACTGCCTTCCGCCAGCTCACCATCCCCCGTCAGGACAAACACCCGACGCGGGCTGTTATCGCGCTTCGCCGCCAGCGCAATGCCGACGGCAACAGGCAGCCCGTGCCCCAGCGCGCCAGTGTTCAGTTCAATCCCCGGCGTTTTGTGCTTGACCGGATGCCCCGGCAAATGCGAGTCGGGGTGCTGATAGGTCTCCAGCCACGCTTCTGGGAAATAGCCCGCTTCCGCCAGACAGCAGTAATAGCCGCCGACCGCATGACCTTTTGACTGGATGTAAATATCCCGCTGCGGATCCTGAAGGCGATCCGGTGCACAGTTCAGAATGCGAAAATACAGCGCCGTCAGTATCTCAACCTGTGACAGATCGGCACCCGTGTGCCCGCCAGCCGGGCTATTGGCATTCAAATGAATAATGCGGCGACGAATGGCGCGGGCTTTGTGCGTCAGCGCCTCCACCGACAATGCGTACGGATTCATACTTCACCTCGCTTGAATTTTTACTCAAAAACGAATATTTATTCGCATCAAATCAAAAAAAATTGCGCTCAAATCGGGCCTCGGTATGCCTACCGACATCGTTCTCGCCACAACTCAACGCCCGTGCTAGTTACGCTTAACCTGCTGCTATCTACGCTAAACTATGTCCCTTCCGCCGCGGCCTTCTGTGACACAATGGCGGCCTTGTGCTGCATACGGTTTTGCATCTGGTCGATAATCACCGCCACAATGATGACGATGCCTTTAATCACCATCTGCCAGAATTCACTTACGCCCATCATCACCAGCCCGTCGGCAAGAATCCCGATAACAAACGCGCCAATCAGCGTGCCCAGAATCGTGCCGCGCCCGCCTGCCAGCGACGTTCCGCCGAGCACCACAGCAGCAATCGCGTTCATTTCAAAGGCAGTGCCCGTTGCCGGATGGCTGGCGACCAGTTGAGAGGACACCACGATGCCCGCGATAGCCGCGCAGAAGCCGGAAATGGTGTAGACCCAGACTTTGACCTGACGCACTTTGACGCCGGAAAGTTCAGCGGCACGCTCGTTGTCACCAATCGCATAGACATGACGGCCGAACGGCAGGCGGCGCGCCACGTAGGCAATCACCACAGCCAACACCAGCATCAGCCAGATGGCCAGCGGTAATCCCAGGATCGTGGCGGAGCCGATCAGCTCAAAACCGGTGTTGCCCAACTGCGGGTTACCGCCCAAGCCGGGGAACGTCTCCCCACCGGAAATCAGCATCGATGCCCCACGCACGATGTACATTGTTCCGAGTGTGCAGATAAAGGGCGCAACGTTATACCGCGTGATGATCCAGCCGTTGATGGCACCAATGAGCGCGCCAATCAGCAGCACGACAGGCACGATGACCCACACGCTGGGGAAAATCGCGACGCCGAACATGGGCAGCACAATTCCCTGAGTAATCATGTAGCCCGCCACCATGCCGCACAGCCCTAACGTGGCACCGATTGACAGGTCAATCCCGGCGGTGATGATGACAAACGTGATCCCCAGCGCCAGAAACGCATTGATGGCAATGTGCTTCACCATGATGATCAGGCTGCCTGTGGCCAAAAATCCGGGCACCGTGAAGGCAAAGAACCCCAGAATCAGGAACAGCGCGATAAACGTGCGCAGCCTGAGAATCAACAGCAGGATGCTCTCTCGTGAGCGTACAAACTTACCCGGTGATAGCGCGCCTGACGCCGCCGGAAGGTGAGTCGTTTTCATGTCAGAACCCTTGTGCACTTGCCGAAACCAATGCCGACTCGCTGGCCGACTGACGCACGATATTCGCCGTCAGCTTGCCATTCGACATCACCAAAATACGGTCCGATACCGCCATAATCTCTTTCAAATCCGAGGTGGAAAACAGCACGCCGATGCCCTGTTCCGACAGCCCGACCATCATTTCAAAGACGTCGGCTTTCGCACCCACATCGATGCCTCGCGTGGGTTCATCCAGCAGCAGCACCTTGGGGCTGGTCAGCAACGAGCGGCCAATCACCACTTTTTGCTGATTGCCGCCGCTGAGCGCCTGAATTTCGACCTCGGGCGAAGAAACTTTGATCGCCAGTTGCCCAATCGTGCTGGCAACCACTTCCTGCTCTTGCCGCTGGAAGATCGCCATGCCGTATTTCAGCCGCCGCCACAGGCTGGCGATGGTGAGATTGGAAGCCACCGACGAGAGCGGAAAGATGCCGGTTTTCTTGCGATCTTCCGGCACCAGACTCATGCCCATACGAATGCGCTGCGCGGTAGACAGCCTCGGATTAACCGGTTTGCTATCGAGATAAATCTTGCCCAGATAATCATTCTGAATACCCAGCAGACACTCGAAGAGTTCCGTGCGGCCCGCCCCCATCAGCCCATAAATGCCGACGATTTCCCCTTCACGCACCATCAGCGACACATCATTGACCACCTGATGCCCGACATCATTGAGGCAGGTAAGGTGTTCCGCTTCCAACACGGGCGCTCCAAACGTTCTGCCCGGATGCAGAAAGCTGGTGACAGGGTCACCGCCGAGCATTTCCCGCACGATCCACGGTACGTCGATGTCGCTAACGGCCGCCTCTGCCTGAAAACATCCGTCGCGCAGGATGGTGATGTAGTCACCAATCGCCATCAGCTCTTCCAGCCGGTGTGAAATGTAGATAATCGACACATTCTGGCGAGTCAGCTCGCGGATCACACGGAACAGAATCTCGACCTCCGTTTTGCTCAGCGCAGAGGTGGGTTCGTCCAGAATCAGAATGTCGGCCTGATCCGCCAGCGCCTTGGCGATTTCCACCAGTTGCTGCTGGCCGACTTTCAGGCTGGCGACCTCGGTACGCGGCGAAATATCCTGATCGAGACGCGCCATCAGTTCCGCCGCAATCCGCTCCTGCGCCAGATAATCGATAGGTGCAACACCCTTTTGCAGCTCCCGCCCCAGAAAGATGTTCTCCGCCACGCTCAGGTTCTCGGACAGGTTGAGTTCCTGATGCACCATGCCGATGCCTTTTGCCGCCGCATCACGCGTATCCGCGATACGTACCACTTCGCCATTCAGCAGAATCTGGCCGGACGTCGGCTGCTGCACGCCTGCCAGAATCTTCATCAGTGTCGATTTACCCGCGCCGTTTTCACCGATAATCACGTTAACCTTGCCGCGATACACGTTGTAATCGACGTTATCCAGCGCTTTGGTACCGGGAAACAGCATGGTGATGCCACGGGTCGCCATGACGATATCGGGTCGGCTCACCGCGTTTGATTGCAGAGAAACGTCTGGTTTTTCCATCACTGCGCCCCTCCGCCGCTCGTTTCGGTCAGGTTTAGCATCATCGGCACCGCATCGCTGACACCCTGTTTCGTTATCACCAGTGCCGCCAGAACATTGACCGGTTTACCCTGCACGCCCGCCTCCAGCGCCGGCAACGACGCGAGGGCTTTGTTATTCAGCGCACGAGCCAATTGGGCAAACTGCACCTGATTTTTGAAATCCTCAAAGCGGATAAACCCAGCCGCATCGCGGATGGCATTGCCTTTGACGATCGGCCCGAGCTGAAGCGTGACGGCGTCACCTTGCACATCAAGCATCAATTTCCCTTCACGACTTTCCCGATCAATCCCGCTGACCGTGCCCTGAAACCGGGCGTAGACGGTTTTACGCGCTGAACCCTCCAGCGTTGCCTGCGTTTTCTTCACGTCATCCCAAGACAACGCCTGCTGCTGCGCAGTTGGGAGCAGCGTTGGCTGCCACAGCGCTGTCGCGATGTTCTCTGGCGTCATGGTGCTATAGCCCGGCGTGGAGGCTGGGTCGACCGGAATGATGGGTTTACCGTTTTCATCCAGATCGACCACCGTGCAGGCCGACAGCAGCAAGGCACCGATCCCAACCCAGCAGGCACGGTATCGTTCATCGAACAGCATAACGACTCCTTTATCAGCAGGAGCTGACGCTCCTGTCGCCTTAATTACGGTTTCAACGCAAAGGTGTTGAGTTTGGTCGCGTTAGACTCATCGATCAGAATGCAGTCCATCAGCTGTTTCTCTTCATGCTGTGCTTTGCCGTTCTTCAGGTAGTAATCCGCCTGTTCGACCGCCATCTGCGCCTGCTGCCAGCCGGGTTGCAGTACCGTAGCCTTGATATTGCCTTTATTGATGATGGAATCGCGCACGTAGTCGCTGCCGTCAAAGCCCACCACAATCACGTCGTGACGCCCCGCCGCTTTCAGCGCCGCTTCCGCCCCCAACGCCATCGTGTCGTTGCCGGAAATCACACCGGTAATATCCGGGTTTGCCTGCAAGATGGCTTCCATGCGGGTAAAGGCTTCCGTCTGGCTCCAGTTCGCCGTTTGTCTGGCGACGCGCTTCATATCGCTATATTGATCGATCACATCGTGGTAACCCTGCGAACGGACGTGCGCATTGGTGTCTGACTCGCGGCCAATCAACTCGACGTACTTGCCTTTCTGCCCCATCAGCTCGACAAATTTCTCCGCACCGAGCTGCGCGCCCTGATAGTTATTGGAAACGATCTGCGCCACGGCCACGCCGGTTTCATTGATTTCACGATCGATCAGGAAAGCGGGAATACCGGCGGCTTTCGCTTTCTTCAAGGGGCCAATGGTGGCATCGGCCCCGGCATTATCCAGAATGATGGCCTTCGCCTTGCGGGCAATGGCGGTTTCAATCAGCTGATTTTGTTTGCTGACGTCATCGTCATGCGACGCCACCAGCGTGGTGTAACCCAGTTCAATGGCTTTGGTTCTGGCACCTTCGGCTTCCGCTTTAAAGAACGGGTTGTCGTGTGAAGGGGTAATAATGGCGATCAACCCGTTATCTGCGGCAAACGCACCGGCAGAGAAGGAAAACATGACGGCCAGCAGGGAGGATTTCAGACGGTAAGGTTTCATTGTTATTCTCCTGTTTGAATATATATTCAATATTGAATTAACATTCAAATGAAGTTTTACAACCAACCGAAAAATTGTCCAACAGCAAAAACAGGAATAGCGAAGCAGCTCACAAATTGTTTACATTTTGCGCGAGGCGATAGCGGTGAGAGTCGGGAAAAAACAGAGTCGAGAGAAATTTTTAACGTTGCGTCAGCAGCGGCACGCAGGGCGACGGACAAGGCGGTGTTATAAAAATGCGGATGACCGAGGTCATCCGCAGGGTACGCACTACAGGGGATTATCTATGGAGTACAACCTAAAACAGGAACGGCAACTCAAAGGCTACGAGGATTTATTTTCGGCGGCATCCTCCTCCGCCTGTTCTTTAATTTCTTCATACTGGAGCGAGAGCGGACCGCACCAGCGCTGCGCCAGCCAACTGGCGACCACCACCAGCAGCCAGCTAATTAACGTCGCCACCACCAGATCCTGCGGCCAATGCATGCCGAGTACCAGACGGCTGCCCATAACGCCGCTAGCCCACAGCATCAGGATCACCACTGTTTTATAATGCCGACGTGCCCACAGCAGCCCGACACCCAGCAACGCCCAGGTTGCAGCAAACATAGTGTGCCCAGAGGGGAAAGCAAAGCCGGTTTCAAACTGCCAGTGGCTGCGCAGCCACTGTGGAATCTGCGTTTGATCCTGCAACTGTGTTTTCACCAGTTCCGAACGTTCCTTGCGCGGCAACGAATAGAAATAGCTGTCGTCCACCTGATGATTTTTTTCCAGCCAAACGACATAGGGCCGAGATTCCTGCACCCACTCTTTAATGACCGATTTAATACCCTGCCCCATCAGCACCGTCATCGCCATGATGACCAACAGACCGAGTGCGGGCTTCAGACGAAAACGCAGGCACCAGAGAAACCAGATGCTCAGCACGATACTGGTCAGAATGCCCCACGGCGATGTCACCGTTTCTGTAATCCAGAAGAGTACGCGTAACCAGAGCCCGTCATACTCCGGTTGCCACTGCCAACCGCTCATCCAGATAATCATTGGCATAATCAGTAATAGCGCTGCACCAATGGTGGTTCGTTTGGCAATTTCGTACATAATTTCTTCCCATAATTCAGTATGATGCCATGCAACAAAACTTTCACAATTCTATCAGAAAATCCGACATGAACTGTCAGTATGGCGTAAAATAGCGCTCAGTTCTGTCAACAAACCTAAAACCAGATGGCAGTCTGGTGACGTTGTAATTCAATTTTTGTGACGTTCTTAGGCAGGCTTTTTTGCTGGTCAAGCGCGATGGGTCGCAGTAGGATTCGCCTCAGCATTCTTGTTTGTGGACACAGCGTTTTTAGACACGTTTTTTGGACACAGCTTTTTGGATACAGATTTTTTGGAGAAAAGTATGCAGCTAAAACGGGTGGCGGAAGCCAAGTTGCCCACCCCGTGGGGCGATTTCCTGATGGTAGGTTTCGAAGAGATCGCCACGGGTCACGATCACCTTGCTCTGGTCTATGGTGATATTTCCGGTTCAGTTCCCGTACTCGCTCGCGTGCACTCCGAGTGTCTGACGGGGGATGCCCTGTTTAGCCTGCGCTGCGACTGTGGTTTCCAGCTTGAAGCGGCACTGAGCCACATCGCCGAAGAAGGTCGCGGCGTGTTGCTATACCACCGTCAGGAAGGCCGTAATATTGGGTTGCTCAATAAGATCCGCGCTTATGCGTTGCAGGATCTGGGGGCTGATACGGTGGAAGCCAATCATCAGCTTGGGTTCGCCGCCGACGAGCGCGATTTCACGCTGTGCGCCGATATGTTCAAGCTGCTCGACGTTGATGAAGTTCGCCTGCTGACCAATAACCCGCAGAAAGTGAAAATACTCAACGAGGCAGGCATCAATATCGTTGAGCGCGTGCCATTAATCGTCGGACGCAACCCGAAGAATGAGAACTATCTGGCGACCAAAGCTGCCAAAATGGGGCACCTGCTGGATATGAAGTAACGATCCCGCTTCACGTCAGGATCGTTTCTTTCCATGCTGACAGCCGGTTTTTAACCGGCTGTTTTATTAGGATCAATGCTTGAGGATGTACATGTCTTGCGTGTAATAATCGCCACGCACGTTGGGGGAAAAACCACCGATATAGGTCTTAACCATCTGCGGCTGGACATAGTAGTAGATGGGCAACAAAGGGACGTTGCTATCTAAAATATCCGAAGCTTGTTGATAAATAGTCTCTTTCTCCTGCTTATCCTTCGCCGTCAGCGCCTTTTTCAACAGCGCATCATATTGTGCATGACTGAATTTACCGTTGTTGTTGCTGTCATTCGTTTCCAGCGTATTCAAGAATGTACTGGCTTCGTTGTAATCCCCAGTCCAGGACTGTCTGACCACCTCAAAGTTACCGGTACGTACGGTATCCAGCATCGTTTTCCATTCCTGATTTTGCAACGTCACTTCCGACCCAAGATTCTTCTTCCACATTGAACTGGCGGCAATTGCCACGCGTAAATGTGACTCGGAGGTGTTGTAAAGCAGATTGAATTTCAGCGGATGCTTGTCATCAAACCCAGCCTCTTTCAACAGTTTCTTTGCCTCGTCATTACGCTGCTGCTGCGTCCAGTTTGCCCACTCAGGATCCTTGCGCTGGAAGCCCCCTATATTTTTGGGAATCAGGCTGTAAGCAGGCGTCTGCCCCATACCTAGCACATTATTTGCGATGATATTTTTATCCAAACTGAGATCCAGTGCGCGACGGACGCGGGGATCGTCAAAAGGGGCTTTTTGCGTATTGAAGCGATAAAAATAAGTTCCGATCTGTGGTGATACCTTCACCTCCTGCGGATACTCTTTTTTCAGCGATGCAAATTGAACGGGCGACAGCAGCCCCGTGATGTCAATTTCGCCGGATTTATAGCGATTCAGCTCCGCCGCCTGCGAGCTGATCGGCAGATACGTCACTTTGTTAATGACGGTATGCGCGTTATCCCAATACTGGCTATTGCGCTTGCCGACGATACGTTCGTTAACCACCCATTCGCTGAGCGTATAGGGGCCGCTGCTGACGAAATTTCCGACCTGCGTCCAGTTATCAGGGTGTTTTTCGAGAACTGCTTTCGGCAGCGGGACCAGAATATGGTACGCCGACATTTCCAGGAAATACGACAGCGGGTGTTCCAGCGTGACTTCCACCGTGTGGCTATCCAAGGCTTTCACACCCAGCGAATCCGGTGCTTTCTTACCCGCCAGAATATCCGCCGCGTTCTTCACATACATACTGGCGACGTAGGTGCCGTAAGGCGACAGCGTTTTAGGGTCGCTAAGGCGTCGCCAGCTATACACCACATCATCTGCGGTAATCGGTGAACCATCGGACCATTTGGCATCAGGCCGCAGGTGGAACGTCCACACCGTGTTGTCTTTATTGTCCCAGCGCTCGGCCAGTCGCGGCTGAATAGTACCGTCATCGCCCACGCGAACCAGATTATCGAAGAAGTCATTAATAATGTGGCCTTCTACATCGCTTTCCACCTTATGCGGATCTAACGACGCAGGCTCTGAACCATTGCCTCGCACCAGCTCTTGTTTATCCGCCAGTTCCACACCAGCAGGAACCTGAGCAGCAAAAGTCGATGTCATCGCGCCTGTTGCACACAGCGTGAGAAACAGCAGCGAGTGTTTAAAACGTTTTTTGATCAACTCATCCATATAACCTCCTGTTATATCCCCGGCATTCTTCAAGCGGCGTTGGCGTCGTATCCGGGGCGTGGCTGGGCAATAGTTTTTACTTATTCCCCATGTAGTTAGCATCACAACAACCTAACCACAATTCGCCAGAGGATTCGAGTCTTTCATGTGGGAAAACGTGCGCTGGTACGTTAGGGTTACTATAGGCTTTCTAGCCGCAAGGAACGCGCGCTACACAGCTGGGATTAACGCTTCATTTTTAGTCGTTAATAGTCCAGGCTATAAACCTACCTGGCTATAACAAATGGAGCAGCAGGCACAGATAATCGCTGATTATTTCGTTTTAAAAACCTACGGCTATCAAGCGTGGAAAATGCTGAGAGCGCGGGGAGATGTCACCCTTGATGGCGATATTTCTGAGACAGAAATACGGCAACAATATCAAAAAGCCATGCAGTTCTTTCCCTGGAATTAACGATGACACTTACTGCAAAATTGTCTACGTTTCTGCTTATCGCGGCGAGCGTTCTTCTTGTTGGTTGCCCCGGTTCAGGCGATCGATTACAGCCGGACGAATTGACATCAGTCAGACAAGCGGAAAACGATCTCTGTTTTTTAGTTAGCGATGCTCAGGATTACCAACCTACTCTTATCGCTATCAGCACAAGAACCGCTCAGCCACAGGAATGGACGCTGTATGAAAATCCCAGCATCGTCGTTACACAAGGCGAACTGTGTATTCCTCCTTCTGTTTACCATTTTTTAGACGACAGGACATACGTCGTCAGGTATATCCTGCAATCGAAAAAACACAGCAATTCACGAAGAAGCATCGTCTCTGCGATAGCATTTACGAACGGCAGCGTTCGAAACGTACCGCTGAGGAAGGATGAAGCCGCTTATTATTGATGCACTCGTTCTTCTAGTTGAGCGAATCCACCGAGAGCAAGCCTCCTACCCTCGGTGATCGGTCATGAAATTACAGCATATTGCGGATAACGTAGTGCAGGATGCCGTCGTTCTGGTAGTAAGTCAGTTCATTACGGGTATCGATACGACAGCGGGTGCTGATGGTCTGCGTGTTACCGCTGGTATCCGTGATGTTGACCTCAACTGTCGCCCCTGGCGTCAGCTGATTTAGCCCCGTAATCGAGATTTGCTCGTCGCCAGTTAATTGCAGCGTCTTACGCGTCACACCGTCAGGAAACTCCAGCGGCAGAATCCCCATCCCGATCAGGTTAGAACGGTGAATACGTTCAAACGATTCAGCAATCACCACGCGGACGCCCAGCAAACGCGGGCCTTTCGCGGCCCAGTCTCGGCTGGAGCCGGAGCCATACTCTTTACCAGCAAACAGCGCCAGCGGGACATTTTCGTCCTTGTAGCGCATCGCCGCATCATAGATCGTCATCTCATTCTGCGACGGGATGTGGCGGGTATAGCCGCCCTCTTTACCGGGCACCATTTCATTACGGATACGAATGTTGGCAAACGTCCCACGCATCATCACTTCGTGGTTACCACGCCGTGAACCGTAAGAGTTGAACTCCGCAGTTTCGACGCCGCGCTCCAGCAAATATTTCCCTGCCGGGCTGTCGCGCTTGATGTTGCCTGCCGGAGAGATATGGTCGGTTGTCACCGAATCGCCCAGCATCGCCAGAATGCGCGCGTTGTGGATATCCTGAACCGGCTCAGGCTCTTTCCCCATATCCAGGAAGAAAGGCGTCTGGCGGATATAGGTCGATTCTTCCGGCCATTGATAGGTAGGGTTGTTGTCGACCTCAATATCTTGCCACTCCTGCGTGCCTTCAAACACGGCAGCATACTGTTTGTGGAACATGCCTGCGCTGACGTTCAATACCGCGTCCGCCACCGCTTTCGTCGACGGCCAGATATCTTTCAGGTAGACGGCTTTCCCGTCACGATCTTCACCCAGCGGTTCTTGCGTCAGATCGACGTTCATATTCCCCGCCAGCGCGTACGCGACCACCAGCGGCGGCGATGCCAGCCAGTTCGTCTTCACCAGCGGATGAATACGGCCTTCAAAGTTACGGTTGCCTGACAGCACTGCGCCGACAGTCAGATCGCCGGCTTTTATCGCCGCTTCGATCGCATCCGGCAGCGGGCCTGAGTTACCAATACAGGTGGTACAGCCGTAGCCCACCAGATTGAATCCCAGCTCGTCGAGGAACGGTGTCAATCCCGCTTTAGCATAGTAATCCGTTACGACCCGCGAGCCCGGTGCCAGCGAGGTCTTGACCCACGGCTTGGTTTTCAGACCGCGCTCTACGGCATTTTTTGCCAGCAGTCCGGCCGTCATCAGCACGCTCGGGTTAGAGGTATTGGTACAGGAGGTGATCGCGGCGATCACGACGGCCCCCTGCTGTAAACGGTGCGTTTCGCCTTCCAGCGTGAATTCTTCATAGTCAGAACGGTTCTTCACCGCGCTGACTTCCAGCTCCCGGCTGGCCTTAAAGGCTTCCGGCACGCCCGCTAAAGGCACGCGATCCTGCGGGCGTTTTGGCCCTGCCAGACTGGTTTCCACCGTCGACAAATCCAGCGCGAGCTGGCTCGTAAATACCGGCTCATCACCCGTATTGCGCCACAGCCCCTGCTGCTTACTGTAGGCTTCCACCAGCGCGATCTGTTCTTCCGCACGGTTGGTCAACCGCATGTAATCCAGCGTGATTTGATCGATAGGGAAAAAGCCGCAGGTCGCACCATATTCCGGTGCCATGTTGGCGATGGTTGCGCGATCCGCCAGCGGCAGCGAATCCAGTCCATCGCCGTAAAATTCCACAAATTTACCGACCACGCCGTGCTTACGCAGCATCTGCGTGACCGTCAGGACCAGATCGGTTGCTGTGATCCCTTCGCGCATCTTGCCGCTTAGCTTGACGCCGACCACGTCAGGGATCAGCATCGACACAGGCTGCCCCAGCATCGCGGCCTCGGCCTCTATCCCGCCGACGCCCCAGCCGAGCACACCTAAACCGTTAATCATCGTGGTATGCGAATCGGTTCCCACCAGCGTATCGGGATAGGCAAACTGTTTGTCGCCCTGCTTTTCGTACCAGATGGCCTTAGCGAGATACTCCAGATTCACCTGATGGCAAATTCCGGTTCCCGGCGGCACGACGCTGAAGTAACTAAAGGCATTTTGCCCCCAGCGCAAAAACTCATAACGCTCACGGTTACGCGCCATTTCCAACTGCGTGTTATCCACGAGTGCCTGACGATCGCCGAAGTGGTCAACCGTCACCGAGTGGTCAATCACCAGATCGACCGGCGACAGCGGGTTAACCTTATTCACATCGCCACCCAGCCGTTTCACCGCCGCTCGCATTGCCGCCAGATCGACCACGGCGGGCACGCCGGTAAAATCCTGCATCAATACACGCGCGGGGCGATAGGCAATTTCCCGATCAACATGGCCCGTCTTCAGCCAGTCTACGACCGCCTGAAGGTCAGCCTGCTCTACCGTGTCGCCGTCCTGATGCCGCAATAAATTCTCCAGCAGCACTTTGAGCGACTTCGGTAATTTATCGATGTTCCCAAGCGTTTTCGCCGCCTTCGGCAGGCTGTAGTAATGGTAAATCTGCTTCTGTACCGTCAGTGTGTCCAGACAAGTGTCGCGAAGGTGTGATGACATGCTTCCTCCCAAATTAACTTGCTATACCCGTCATACTTCAAGTTGCATGTGCGTTGGCTGCGTTCAGTCACCCGAATCACTTACTTGAGTAAGCTCATCGGGATGCCTTCTCTTGCCGCCTGCCTGAAACTCGAATTATTTAGGGGATATTCGTTATTCTGCATCGGGCGATTAATCAATAACCAGCCTGAGCTTGCGGTCTTATTTAAAGATAACACAAACAAAAAATAACGTTTTTGCAACAATGCGATATGAACGCAGCGATAGCCGTTAGCTATTAAAAAGAAGCAAATCAGAATAAACATCAATGGGAACATGAAGAGGATGGAAAACAGTCACGGCCGCGTATGGAGGAGAGCGAAGAGAGAAACGGCCCGAAGGCCGCTTGTCTCAGTGTATTAACCTGACGTTAATTTAGACATTCCCGGCTGCCATCACCGGTGCTTCTTCGTCGGCATGCTCATGATTGGGTTCTTCCAGATCGTGGTTTCGTTCGAGCTTGGCCACAACTGCGGTCGCCATGCCGTTACCAATCACATTGGTCGCCGTGCGGCCCATATCCAGGAACTGATCGATACCAATAATCAGCAAAATGCCCGCTTCGGGTAAGCTGAACATCGGCAAGGTGGCTGCTACTACCACGACCGCGGCGCGTGCCACGCCAGCCATGCCTTTACTGGTGATCATCAGCGTCAGCAGAATCAGGGTCTGCTCCGTAAAGCTTAAGTGGATATTGTAAGCCTGCGCGATGAACAGAATGGCAAAAGCCTGATAAATCATGGAGCCGACAAGGTTAAAGGAATACCCCAACGGGAGTACAAAGCTGGTGATTTTTTTGGGAACGCCGAATTCGCTCAGCGCTTCCATCGTTTTCGGATAGGCCGCTTCGCTGCTGGCAGTGGCAAACGCCAGCATACTGGGTTCGCGCAACAGTTTGATCAAGCCCCAGGTTGCTTTCTTGCCGAGGAACAGTGCACCAGCCCCGAACATAAGCCCCCATAGCAGCGCCAGACCAAGGTAGAACTCACCAATGACTTTGCCAAAATCGAGGAGAAGCCCCAGCCCTTCAGTCGTAATAGACGACGCCAGAGAGGAAAATACAGCCAGAGGCGCTAACCGCATGACATAATCCGTCACCCGGAACATCACTTTCGCCAGTTCCTCGATCATCGATTCCATCGTGACGGCATGCTTATTCTGGCCTTTCACAAAAGCCAGCGCGGAACCGAAGAACATCGAGAACACCAGAATCTGCAATATTTCGTTATTCGCCATCGCTTCGACGATACTGCGTGGAAATATATGGGCAATGAAGCTTTTCAGTGTAAATCCACCGGTATTCACGCCGGTCTCTACCGCTATTGGCGTACTTGGAATAGCGAGATTCATTCCGACGCCAGGCTCAAAGATGTTTGCTAACATCATGCCAATAAAAAGAGAAACCACGGAAGAACAAATAAACCACACCATCGCCTTCAGCCCTATTCGGCCAACGGAAGAAGAGTTCCCCATGCTAGCAAGACCAGAAACCAATGTGGCGAAGACCAATGGCGCAATAATCATTTTTATCAGGCGAAGAAAAACATCGGTCACTAAATTAAAGTAGGATACGACCTCTTTGGCCTCCTGCTCCGTTAATAAAGAATGACAGGCTCCGCCGACAATAATCCCGAGAAGAATAGCCAAGGCTATAAAAAACAATAACCTGTTCTTTTTCATAGTAACCTCATGATAATGAATAGAATCAGACAATACGTATTATTAGCAAACATGAGCCACCTAACGCATAGGCGTAAGCAACCTACGGCTTATCCGATTTTTATCGGCGTATTCTCTGTGTCTTGATGTGGTGATAATAGTTACTCGGGGAGTATGTTCATTTTTCCATCACTGATAGAAAAAATTTCGACAAGATGTAACGTATAATTGGAAACGTCGCTGCTCATTAATATTACACGCGCGCTACGAAAACCATTGGACATAACTACCCCTCCTTTATTACATGCGATAAATAAAGGGGTAGTTTAATCAACGTCACTTTGAAATAGCTCCCCTTCATACCTTTTCCTATTTATTTTTTGAATATCCATTAGACGCTCACCATGGGGAAATAACTTAAATCGACGGTATCATGAAAAATACGAAACTTGTCACTAATGAAATTTTTCTTATCAACAGATTTAGTAATGATTAATTAATCGCTATAAATCATGCGTCGAAAAATGCCGCCCAGACCTCCCCTTTCTCTCATCTGCCTATCGCGATCTTGCCAACCCGGAAGTCGCCCTCACAATCCGTAATACTGCGGTTTCTGTCCCAGACAAAAGTAGTCTCTGTCACACGCTATGTGGCTTTACCGATCGCGGCCGTTAGACCCCATAAGATCGCCCTGGAATAACCTATGAAAATTTGATTTTGCACCGCCAAAATCGCCCAAATTTCACGCAAAAATCATACATAAGGAGTATTTTGCAAGAGGCCTCACACTATCCCGTTACGTTTTGTTGTAAAAAAACAACATGTCGTTATTCAACACTCATCAGCGCATGTGTTGATGGAAAAATAATAATAGGAAGGGTTCCCATGAAACTGTTTTACAAAGCTGAAAGCAGTTCTCTTTTTACACACATTGTGTTGATCGAATCCAAATTGGAATTCAAGCTGGAGAAGGTCAATCTGCGTACGAAAAAGACAGAGCGTGGAACCGACTATACGTTCATCAACCCGAAAGGGATGGTGCCGGCGCTAGAGCTGGATGATGGGTCTATTCTGACTGAAGGTGTCGCTATCGCCGTATACATCGCCGATCTGGTTCCGCACTGTAACCTTATTGCTCCTACCGGGGGTATAGCTCGCTACCATACGGTTGAGTGGCTGAACTACATTTCTTCTGAGCTACACAAAACGTTTACACCACTTTTTCGCCCCGGCACACCGGAAACGTATAAAGAGCTGTTGATGGAATATCTGCAGGTTAAGTTCCGTTATATCAATATGATATTGAGTGAACAAAACTATCTGGTCGCCAACCGTTTCGGTATCGCCGATGCGTATCTGTTTACCGTAATGCGCTGGGCGCAGTCGCTAAAACTGGATATGTTCCGCTACCCTGCGCTGACCGCTTACCTCGACCATATTGCCGAACGCCCTTCCGTCGTTACCGCGCTTAAGGTTGAAAGGTTGAAAGGTTGACATGCAATAACGCCCCAATATTCGGGGCGTTATACGTTTTACGACAGGCGAGTTGCCTGAAAGTGATGACGCGGATTGGCAATCCCATCCTGAGCCGCAACCAGCTGTAGCTCATACTCATTCATCTCTTTCGTCACCAGCATGACTTCATAGACCGCCGCCGTAGTGTGCTCCAGCGCTTTATCCAACGCCACGCCCTTCAGCAAGTTCACCAGCAGTAATCCACTGGTCAAATCGCCCACGCCGACAGGTTGACGTTCAAACTCTACCAGCGGTCGGCTGATGTGCCAGGCATCCGTCGGCGTCACCAACAACATTTCAAAGCTGTCTTCACGCGTGGCTGCACGACTCAGGTGTTTTACCAGAACGATTTTTGGCCCTTTTGCACACAGGGCACGCGCGGTCTCTACAGCTTCGGCCACGTTATGCACGGTACGGCCACCCAGCAGTTCCAGTTCAGGCAGATTCGGCGCGATAATGTCGGCCGCGAGCAGCGACTGCTGGCAGTGGAAATCAGACACACCGGGCGCGACGATACAGCCTTTCTCCGGCGTCCCCATCACCGGATCGCAGAAGTACAGTGCATCAGGATTAGCCTCTTTCACCTGACGAACAATACCCAGAATATGTTCCCCTTGCTCGGCGGAGCCGATATAGCCGCTCAGCACCGCATTACAGGTCTTCAGTTTGTCGATGTTCGCAATTCCCTGCACCACCTCGGTCAGGTGGCTGGCGGGCATCACACACCCCGTCCAGTGACCGTATTGGGTATGATTGGAGAACTGCACCGTATTCAACGGCCAAACGTTTGCGCCCATCCGACGCATCGGAAACTCTGCCGCACTGTTACCGGCATGACCAAAAACGACATGTGACTGGATGGAAAGTATATTTTTCATTAGCTATGACTCAGATCCTTGCCAGCGCCTGTGCGCCTCAACTTACAAGAAGAAAGGGAGCTAACGCTCCCTTATCGGTAATGCTTATGCTTTCCAGCAGATCAGGCAGTAGTGCTTTTTGCCGCGACGCAGCAAAGTGTAGCGATCAAACAGACGGTCGGCATCGCTGAAGGTATATTCAGGGTCAGCCTGTTTTTCGCCGTTAATGGTGACCGCATTCGAAGCGATCATCGTACGGGCCTGACCGCGTGACGGCACGAGCTCAGCGCTGACCAGCGCCTGTTGCAAATCCGCACCGTTTTCCAGTTCGATAATCGGCATACCATCCTGCGCCAGCTGCGCAAAGTCGTCCTGCGTCATATCCTGCAATGCGCCAGAGAACAGGCTTTGTGTAATACGACGAGCCGCTTCCAGACCGGCTTCGCCGTGAACCATACGGGTCACTTCTTCCGCCAGCACGTACTGCGCGCGTGGAGCTTTGCCACTGTTTTTGTCTTCTTCTTCCAACGCATCGATGTCTTCGAGGCTCATGAACGTGAAGAATTTCAGGAAGCGATACACATCGGCATCCGCCGTGTTGATCCAGAACTGGTAGAATTTGTAAGGGCTGGTCTTGCTGGCATCCAGCCAGATCGCGCCGCCTTCCGTTTTACCGAATTTTGTCCCATCTGACTTGGTGATCAGCGGCACAGTCAAACCGTAGACCTGTTTCTGGTTCATGCGGCGCGTCAAATCGATACCTGACGTGATGTTGCCCCACTGGTCAGAACCACCGATTTGCAGCTCGACATCATGCTGCTTGTTCAGCGAGGCAAAGTCGTATCCCTGCAACAGGTTGTAGGAAAACTCGGTGAACGAAATACCGACGTCATCACGATTTAAACGCTGTTTGACGGCTTCTTTGCTAATCATCTGATTAACGGAGAAGTGCTTGCCGATATCACGCAGGAAATCCAGCACGTTCATACTGCCGAACCAATCGTAATTATTAGCCGCGATCGCGCTGTTTTTGCCGCAGTCAAAATCCAGGAATGGGGAAACCTGACGACGGATCTTCTCTACCCACTCACCCACGGTTTCAGCCGTGTTCAGCTTACGTTCTGTGGCTTTAAAGCTTGGGTCACCGATCAGCCCCGTGGCACCGCCAACCAGCGCCACCGGCTTGTGGCCAGACAGCTGGAAGCGTTTCAGGCAGAGCAGCGGCACCAGATGCCCCAAATGCAAGCTGTCGGCGGTGGGATCAAAGCCGCAATACAGTGCAATTGGCCCTTGCGCCAGCCGCTCTGCTAACGCTTCCTCATCCGTCACCTGGGCAATCAAGCCCCGCTCTTGCAATTGTTTAATCAGGTTACTACTCGCCATCGATAACTCCATTTTTATAAAAATAGGCCGTTGCGTTCCCGTTGGGTTTACGCACAACGCCGTGAGAGATGCGCAGCATACCTGTCTGCTGTCGCATGATAATTTCGCTGCTGCATGACTTTACGCAACAGGGTATGAACGCCACATCGCCGCGCAATGCCCAGTCAACGCGAAACTTCATAGGATAAAGTGCTGATGATAGGAGCGCCAGCGTTTAACACGGATATTTCGCGATTAGGGCGCTAAACGATCGATCTGCCAGCCCTCGTCCTGCCGCTGGTAGAAAAATCGGTCATGCAGACGGTGTTCACCGCCCTGCCAAAACTCGACAGAATCGATAACAACGCGGAAGCCACCCCAGAAGCTCGGCAAAGGCACCTCGCCATTCTGGAATTTTTGCTTCAATTCCAAAAATTTGCTTTCCAGCACGCCGCGCGCTGAAATCCGGCTGGACTGCCTGGATACCCACGCACCAATCTGGCTGTCTTTCGGGCGGCTGTGGAAATATTTCAGCACCTCAAGCGCCGGCAGCTTCTCTACACGCCCCAGCACGATGACCTGCCGCTCCAACATATGCCAAGGGAACAGCAGGCTGATACGTGGATTGTTTTCCAGATGATGGGCTTTGCGGCTGCCCATATTGGTATAAAACACCATGCCTTTCTCATCATAGTGTTTCAGCAGAACAATACGCTGGTAAGGCTGCCCGTGCTCATCCACGGTCGCAACGGACATCGCGGTGGGATCGGCCAATTTTGCGTCGCAGGCCTGCTTTAGCCAGCGTTCAAATAAATCCAGCGGGTTCGCGGGAAGATCGCTACGGCGAAGCCCGCCACGCGTGTATTCACGGCGGATGTCAGCAATATCGGCGGGTTGAATAAGAGGAGAACCGTCAGAAGGGGAGCGTTCCTGAGTCATAATATCCTGCTGTCGCAATGTCGGGCCAGAAGCGGGCGAAAATCCCATTTTGCTCCCGTACCCGAAAAATCGCAATCAGCAGCGACATCACCAGCGCACGGCGTCAGCTACATCGGTGCCAATACGCAGTCGTCTACGATAACCCGTTCACCCCGTTGGATAAATGCACGATCGCCTTTGCTCCAGAATGTGTAGGTGTCATTGCTGTATCTGACGCCAGAAGCAGACACCACTTGAGGGAGTGTGAGACGTTCACCGTCCAGCAGGAAACTCACCTGCGGAGTCGCCTCACCGCCCTGCTGTAGCGTCACGGTTAGCGGCATTGTCCCGCATTGATAATGCAGCGTTTCCACCGTCTGTTTATGACCAAAATAACTGCAGCCACTCAGCAGAATCAGCGCTGTCCCTGTCAGCAATCGTTTCATTCTTTTCTCCTGTCATTCTTGTCGATGACGGCAGCTGGCGCTGCCGCTCGTTTAAGTTTAACAAGAGGATAGCGATGAACCTCTCGGCAAAATCTGATTAATCCGCGTTGACCGGATAAATCGCGCCTAACACCGTTTCCTGGCTCGCTCCCGTGACAGACGGCAGATTGCCAGACAGCCCTGATAGCGTGCGTGACGCCAGCCAGGCAAATGCCAGCGCTTCCATATCATCGCCGCTCACACCGCACTCATCCGTCGTGCTGACTTCGATACCCGGCAGCAGCGCCGAAAGACGCGCCATAATGAGCGGATTACGCGCGCCACCGCCACAGACCAGTAGGCGTTCACACCCACCGACCAACAGCACCTGTTCAGCGATGCTCACCGCCGTTAACTCAACCAGCGTCGCCTGAACATCCTGCGGCGCTATCGGCGGCAGGCCAGCCAGCATTCTTTCCAGCCAGCCCAGATTGAAATACTCACGCCCGGTGCTTTTGGGCGCTCGCAACGCAAAATAAGGATCGGTCAGCATCCGGCGCAGCAATAGCGGATTTACCTGACCGCTCATCGCCCACGCGGCGTCTTTATCATACGGCTGCGCGCAGTGCCGCCAGATCCAGGCATCCAACAGCATATTTCCGAGACCGGTGTCGTAGCCACGCACGGGCGCACCCGGCACCAACAGCGACAGGTTGGCGATACCCCCGATGTTGAGCACAATACGTCGTTCGACAGGATGCAACAGCAACGCATGGTGGAACGCTGGCACCAGCGGCGCGCCCTGCCCGCCATAAGCCAAATCGCGGCGGCGAAAATCCCCTACGGTCGTGATGCCAGTCAAGGCGGCAACGCGGTTATTATCGCCGATCTGCAACGTACAAGGCGCATCGCCCGTGGGCTCATGCCAAACCGTCTGCCCGTGGCAGCCAATCGCGGTGATATCCTGCGCGCCCAGCTCCGTCTCTTTAAGCAGCGCCAGCACAGCGTCGGCAAACAAAATGCCCAGACGGGTATCCAGCTGTCCCAGCGCCGACAGCGTCACCGCCTGCCCCTGACACATCCCCAGGATGGCCATTTTGATGTCCTGCGGTATCGGGTGACAGTAGCTGGCCTGCTGCGCAACCGTATGTTCGTCAATCGCGGCTAGCACAACATCCACACCATCAAGGCTGGTGCCGGACATTACGCCAATATATCTGCCTGATCTCATTATATAGCCTTTGCCCCTGTGAAATAAAAAGAGAACACCGATAACAACCGTTACGTTGAGAGTAAAAGTAGCACGTTAACACGCTGAATTATTAAATTTTTTACGTTTTTGCCACACGGGTTAGGTTTTAACCAAATATCGGTTTTGGATAAAATTTGCTACAAAAAATGCCCTTTCTCGTACTATTTATTTCTCTGTTTATACGCAATTTAAGTGCACTATTATATTCTGAAAAAAAGAGTAAAAAGAGTGGCATGCTACACTGAGCCAGACCATAATTTATTGGTATAACACTGCGTCGGCCGAGGCTGAGCCAGCCCGACATATTCGCGATTAAGGAGTTTGTATTATGATGAAGCGTTTGCTTGTGGTTACCCTTGCTGGTATCACGCTGGCTGGTTGTGCTAATACCAGTACGCTTTCAGGTGATGTTTACAGCGCATCCGAAGCTAAACAGGTACAGACCGTGACCTACGGTACCATTGTTTCTATGCGGCCGGTTCAAATTCAGGCGGGAGAAGATTCTAACGTGATCGGTGCGCTCGGCGGTGCTGTTCTGGGGGGGTTCCTGGGTAATACTATCGGTGGCGGCTCCGGTCGTAGCCTGGCGACAGCAGCTGGCGCCGTAGCCGGTGGGGTAGCGGGTCAAAGCGCCACAGGTGCGCTAAACCGCACACAGGGCGTAGAACTGGAAATTCGTCGTGATGATGGCAGTACCATCATGGTGGTACAGAAACAAGGCGATACGAAATTCAGCGCAGGTCAACGCGTTGCTATGGCTAGCAATGGCCGCAGTATTACCGTTTCCCCACGGTAATGCTGTGTGACGATCGCCGCAGATGGCGGCGATCGTCACAACGAATAATCAACTCCCGGAATAAATAACCAATAATCGATACCGGTAATCTTGCCGGGATTTAATTCTCCCTCTGCGTAACCCAAATTTAGCTACGCTTGATTCTCATGTAATGCCAATATATTTTTCTCAAGACGCGAAACCAGCAACGCTAATTCATCAACCTGCTCCGGCGTAATACCAAATAAGACTTCACTACGTGTATGGCTAATTACACCATTGACTGCCTGTATGATTGGCTCTGCTGATTCGGTCAGCATAATACGTTTTGCCCGACGATCGTGCGCACAAACGTGGCGAGTGATTAACCCTTTTTCCTCAAGCTGATCCAGTGTTCGGACTAATGAGGGTTGCTCAATACCTATCGCTTTGGCGAGTTGAATCTGCGACTGCCCTGGGGGTAGATGGTATATGTTATGCAACGTGACCCAATGCGTCTGAGTCAGTTCAAGTGGTTTTAATCGATGATCGACCAGCGCACGCCATACGCGCACCAGACGGGCTAAATCAGATCCTAATGGCAATTCCATCACCTCTCCTTATTGTTAGCACGCTAAGTTATATCCCTGGATTGCAATCAACTCTGATTTATAAGAATAAAAAATGACTTTATTGTTGTAAAAATAGCTCCATATGAAATGGATTCTATCAAATAAAAGTCTTTTAAAAATGATCTCAGGCTTATTTTATTCAATCGAACGCTCCTGCGTTGCTTAAACAAAATTTCACGTAAATAGATCATCTAAGACAAGATAACTTAGAACAACGATGGCTGACGGGACTCTGCTGGTGTATCGGATTTCTCTGAACGCAGTGAACGTTTCATTCTCTGCCGACACAAACGCAGCACATCCTGTTTCTGCGCATCACTCATTTGGCCCCAACTAAAGCGCTCATTACGACTGCGAAAGCAACCGCGACAATATCCGCCTTCATCCGCCTGACAAATACCACGGCATGGATTAGGGACAACAAAGAGTTCAAGTTGCTCTGGCACAACACCTCCTGCTACAACTCTATTTATTGAAGCCCTGTTCTTTACCGCTGGCAAGCCCAAACGGACAGTCACAATGAAAATAATTAGGTAACCATTGTAATAACTGACGATTTTTTTACACGTCAGGCAGCCTAAAATTGCCCCAACGCGCTATTTATCCCTCCTGAGAGTACGTTTTAACACAAACCTCACTGTAGTGTCGCATTTTTAGCATCATCCCAACAACTTGGACTCGGTAGCGCCACAACGCTATACTTCCCTCTTTGTTGCACTTTTTAACGAGGACACTATGCGCTTACTTCACACCATGCTGCGTGTTGGCGATTTACAACGTTCTATCGATTTCTATACTCAAATCTTGGGCATGCGCGTGCTGCGCACCAGCGAGAATACCGAATACAAATACACGTTGGCTTTCGTCGGTTATACCGAAGAGAGCGAAGGCGCAGTTATCGAGCTGACCTACAACTGGGGCGTCGACAGCTATGATTTGGGCAACGCCTATGGTCATATCGCGCTGGGCGTTGACGATGTTGCCGCAACCTGCGAGCGTATCCGCAAAGCGGGTGGCAATGTAACGCGCGAAGCGGGCCCGGTCAAAGGCGGCACAACCGTGATCGCGTTCATCGAAGATCCGGACGGTTATAAAATCGAATTGATCGAAAACGCCCACGCCGGTAACGGCATCGGTCACTAATCTCCGTATTCTACAGGTGCTGCATCAGCACCTGTTCTCCCCCTTCTTCTGCTATCTCCGCCGTTTGAAACAGCAACGGGCATGCTGCATCTCCGGTCAAAATTTGCAATAATGCGCGCTGCGTTTTGCTAACAATTAAGAGAAAAATGGCTGATAAAAGTGATCTGAATGCCCTGAGCGGCCGTTTTCGTGGGTTTTACCCGGTAGTGATTGATGTTGAAACCGCCGGATTTAATGCGAAAACCGATGCCTTGCTGGAAGTTGCGGCGGTAACATTAAAAATGGATCAAGACGGTTGGTTACAGCCAGATGAAACGCTACATTTTCATGTCGAACCTTTTGAGGGCGCGATTCTGGAGCCCGCCGCACTGGCGTTTAACGGCATTGACCCCACCAACCCGCTGCGTGGTGCCGTGAGCGAATATGATGCGCTGCATGAAATTTTCAAAGTCGTGCGTAAAGGCATTAAAGATCAGGGCTGCAACCGCGCGATTATCGTGGCGCATAATGCCACATTCGATCATAGCTTTATGGCCGCAGCAGCCGAGCGCTGTAGCCTGAAACGTAATCCCTTCCACCCTTTTGCTACTTTCGATACCGCAGCACTCAGCGGGCTGGTGTTAGGCCAAACGGTCCTTGCTAAAGCCTGTATTACCGCCGGTATTGCGTTTGATTCCAGCCAGGCGCACTCCGCGCTGTATGACACCAACCAGACGGCATTGCTGTTCTGTGAGTTGGTTAACCGCTGGAAACGTCTGGGCGGATGGCCGATTGCACTGGAAGAAAATTCACTGGAAGACGCGTCAGCCGAAGACTGAAAAGGCTGAGATCAAAAAACGGGTGCCATAAAGGCACCCGTTGGCAGGATTTACGCTCGCAGCGTAACAACATTTGACATCGTCATCACGCCAGACGAAAGCATTACTCTTGATCGGCCTGCTGCGCTTTGTATTTGTCTGCAGTTTCTTTGATCAGCGGCTGCAGTTCACCGCGCTGAAACATTTCAACCACGATATCACAACCGCCAATCAGCTCACCATCAACCCACAGCTGTGGGAATGTCGGCCAGTTCGCGTATTTCGGCAGCTCAGCACGAATGTCTGGGTTCTGCAAAATATCAACATACGCAAAACGTTCGCCACAGGCAGACAACGCCTGAACAGTCTGTGCGGAAAAGCCGCAGCTTGGCAATTTCGGGGAGCCTTTCATGTACAGCAGAATCGGGTTTTCAGCAATTTGGCGCTGAATTTTTTCAATTGTCGGTGTCGTCATCTTCTTGCTTCCTTAATTCTATAGGATGGCTAACGTCCAAAACGCTAGCCATGAGCCGCCGTCAGAGGTGCTACGACAGCGACATTGACTCAGTGATATTGTACCGATGCCACTAGCCACAAAAAAACGCCATTTTTTGTAGGGTTATTTTTTCCTGAAGGTATTCATCATTGATGAAATCAACGCCAGAAAACGCTGATAAATCAATCGAAAAAATAACTATTAACGTTTTTTCACTATTCTGTATGAATAAAGCGACCATGCCCACTTTTTTATGACGCCGTTTTCAGGAATACTGTGCAGATTGAGCGAGTTAAGGATTATGTTCGGTCACTGTTATTATGCGCTTATTTATTACCCTTTTTATATTATTTTTCAGTAATCTATCCCTGAACATCGTTCAGGCTGCGCCGCATACCCCGCATTCTGCGCCAAAGAAAAGCGCCGTGGTAGAAACGAATAAGAAAAGCCGCCAAACAAAGGGTAATGCTAAGTCACCGACGCCGATCAAAAGCAAAAAACCAGAACCTACCGCCGTCAGCAATAAAACCAAATCCCGCACCCCGAGCAAAGTGACAGAAAAAAAGCTGTCACGGACGCAAAGCAGCACGCCCGCGCTCGTGAAAAAAAATCTTAAAAAGCTGAAGCCTGAAGAAGAGAAACAAACCACCGCACAAGCCAGAGTCAAAACCGGACTGAAGAAGAGCGCACTCAAGGGGAAAGCGGATAAAAATCCAGCGCCGACAGAAAAAGGAATGGCGCTAAGTGCAGCACATAAAAAACGCTATCAGCATGCCAAAACGACCGCAATGAATAAGTTGATGAGCCAGATAGGTAAGCCTTATCACTGGGGCGGTTCGTCTCCCTTTACCGGATTCGACTGTAGCGGACTGGTTTATTACGCCTACAAAGATGTCGTTAAGATCCAAATTCCACGCACCGCAAACGAAATGTATCACCTGCGTGACGCCGCTCCGATTAAAAAGAGCGAGCTGGAAAGTGGCGATCTGGTCTTCTTCCGCATCAATAATCGTGGCGCAGCCGATCACGTCGGGGTTTATCTGGGTGAAGGAAAATTTATTCAGTCGCCGCGTACAGGCTCAGATATTCGTATCAGCAAGCTGAGTGAAGATTATTGGCAGGAACACTACGTTGGCGCACGTCGCGTGGTGACACCGCAGACGATTCGTTAAGAGACAGGTTATATCTGGTATACCCTAAATAATTCGAGTTTCAGGAAGGCGGCAAGCGAAGGAATCCCGATGAACTTACTCAAGTAAGTGATTCGGGTGAGTGAACGAAGCCAACGCACATGCAACTTGAAATATGACGGGTATAAAGCGATTCAGACACGTTTTATGTAACATCAACGTGTCTGAATACCTAACCCGCCCAGAGGCACCGTTCGGTTAGTTCAGCACCGCAATAAAACTAAACGCGATGATCACAGCCAACGAGCCAACAGTTGTCAGCAAAGACATCTTCAGATCTGTATCCATGAATTACTCCTTATTAACGAACGAATTTTATCTGAAAGCTTCATCTGAAAAGACACCACCGTTCACAGCCAAACCCGTTTAGGTAGTAAAAGCCACAAATAATAGGGTTATTACGATTCTTTCATAATTGTAGCGAAAAATCTCGGACGAATGCATCACTAATAGTATAAATTAGCCCTTTCACTTTCATGATAAATCGGACACAATCCGCTGTTTATGAAAGCGCTGCGTATCAGTCGAAAAACGTCAACCCAGATCCCTTCGGTATAACATTCGGCATTCTCCTTCTGAAATCCTGTTTTTTAGCTTAGAAGAAGAACATTAAACGTAGGCAAACGATTAACAATATACTTACGTCTGTAACAGGTAAGTTCAGGAGTCATTTTTAGATGGCAACGATTAAAGATGTGGCAAAACGTGCTGGCGTTTCCACCACAACCGTATCGCACGTGATCAATAAAACACGTTTCGTCGCCGAAGAGACTAAGGCAGCCGTCAGGGCGGCAATTAAAGAATTGCACTATTCGCCCAGCGCCGTCGCCCGCAGCCTCAAAGTTAATCACACTAAATCTATCGGTTTGCTGGCCACATCCAGCGAAGCCCCCTATTTCGCCGAAATCATTGAAGCCGTTGAAAACAGCTGCTATGCCAAAGGCTACACGCTGGTGCTGTGTAATTCGCATAACGACATCGGCAAACAGCGCGCCTATCTTTCCATGCTGGCGCAAAAACGCGTCGATGGCCTGCTGGTAATGTGCGCTGAATACCCACCAGAGCTGTTGTCGATGTTGGAAGATTATCGCAGCATTCCGATGGTCGTGATGGACTGGGGACAGATGCACAGCGATTTTACCGATACGATTATCGATAACGCCTTTGAAGGCGGTTATATGGCAGGTCGCTACCTGATTGAACGCGGCCATCGGGATATCGGTGCCATCCCCGGCACTCAAGAACGCAACACCGGCAGCGGGCGCTACCTCGGCTTTTTGAAAGCATTGAAGGAAGCCGACATCACCGTACGCGACGAATGGGTAGTTCGGGGCGATTTCGAACCGGAATCCGGCTACAAAGCCATGCATCAGATCCTCGCACAGAAACAGCGTCCAACGGCCGTATTCTGCGGCGGCGATATTATGGCGATGGGGGCTATCTGTGCGGCTGACGAACTGGGTCTGCGTGTGCCGCAGGATATTTCGGTGATCGGTTATGACAACGTGCGCCACGCGCGTTTCTTTACGCCTGCGCTGACCACCATCCACCAGCCAAAGGAGCGTCTGGGTCAGTCCGCTTTCGCGATGCTGCTGGATCGCATTACCAGTAAGCGGGAAGATGCACACGTCATTGAAGTGCACCCGACGTTGATTGAACGCCGCTCGGTTGCAGACGGCCCTTACCTCGACTATCGCCGCTAGCCGCAGCCATTCTGTACAGACGATTTTCTTATTCCTACTGCTTCTCCTCTCTGCTTCAGCCAATTCTCTTGTATGCTGGTTGAAGCAGTTTTAAATTTAATACCGTGTTTCATTTTCTCTGGTGACAGCCGATACCTCGGCTGCGATAAGTGTTGTCCTGATGTGTTTTACGATACTTTTACATAAAGTTAAGGAGACATGATGGGTTTACCTTATACAGAAGAATGGGATCCTAATACCGCGCCCTGGTTCCACATCGTGCAAGACATGCTGGCCAGCGCGGATATCACCATCAACGGCACTCGCCCTTTTGACATCCGCGTGACCAACCCCAATTTCTTTAAACGCATCCTACGTGAGGGATCGCTGGGGCTGGGAGAAAGCTACATGGATGAATGGTGGGAGTGTGAACGGCTGGATATGTTTTCCCATCGCGTCCTGCGTGCGGGGTTGGATGCCAGGCTGCCCCGCCGTCTGCACGACCTGACGCGCGTCGCCCTCTCCCGCGTCACAAATTTACAATCCCGCCAACGTGCTCAGGTTGTCGGTAAAGCGCATTACGATTTAGGTAACGACCTCTTTACCCTGATGCTGGATCCCTATATGCAATACTCCTGCGCCTATTGGAAACAGGCACAGACGCTGGAACAGGCGCAGGAAGATAAACTCGCCATGATCTGCGAAAAGCTCCAGTTAACATCAGGGATGACGCTGCTGGATATCGGCTGTGGCTGGGGCGGACTGGCCGAATTCGCGGCACGCCACTACGGCGTTTCAGTGTACGGCATCACTATTTCCAGAGAACAACAGGTGCTGGCGCAGCGACGTTGTCAGGATCTGAACGTCACCATTGAACTACAGGATTACCGCGATCTCGATCGGCAATTCGATCGCGTGGTGTCAGTTGGTATGTTTGAACACGTCGGGCCACGCAACTATGACAATTATTTCCGCGTCGTGCGGCGTAATCTAAAACCCGATGGACTGTTTCTGCTACATACCATCGGGGCCAATAAGACCAATCCGCACATTGATCCCTGGATTCATAAATACATCTTCCCCAACGGCTGTATTCCCTCCATACAGCATATTGCGCAGGCAAGTGAGCCTTACATGGTGATGGAAGACTGGCATAATTTCGGTGCTGATTACGATCGTACCTTAATGGCCTGGCACGCTCGCTTTCAGCAGAACTGGCCACGACTTTCCACACGCTACACGGCCCGCTTCCGCCGGATGTTCAGCTACTATCTTAACTTTTGTGCAGGGGCTTTCAGAGCAAGGAAACTTCAGCTCTGGCAGGTCTTGTTCAGCACGGATGGGGTCGACGGTGGATTGCGCGTTGCGCGCTGACAGCATTGTGTGTTGACAGAAAGTCGTGTGCTGACTGAAAAGAGAAACCGGACGGTAGCAACGCCGTCCGGTTTACCAGAATGTGCAACGTAGGAATTACTCTTCCTTGCCGAGCTCGCTCGCCTGCTTGCTAGCTAAAACACGCTCGACCGTATCGACCACGGCCTGTGTCTGCGGGTCGATTTCGATATTAATCCGATTTCCCAGACGCTTCTGCCCCAGCGTGGTGCGGTTCAGCGTTTCTGGAATTAAATGCACGCAGAAACGTCCACGGGTCACTTCTCCTACCGTTAGGCTGATGCCATCAATCCCAACGAAGCCTTTATGCAGCACGTATTTCATCAGCGCTTCATCTGCCAGACGGAACCAAATTTGATGGTTATTCTCTGAAACCTGAATCTTAACCACTTCCGCCGTACACATGATGTGGCCCGACATGACGTGCCCACCGATCTCATCACCGAATTTCGCGGCTCGCTCAATATTCACGACATCACCTTCGTGAATATCGCCCAGATTCGTTAACCGCAGCGTTTCCTTCATGAGATCAAAACTGACACGATCGCCGTCAATGGCGGTTACCGTCAGGCAGCAACCATTGTGCGCCACCGAAGCGCCGGGCACGAGTCCTGGCAACAGGTCGGGCGGGAGTTGGACAACGTGCGTGCGAAAGTTGGATTTTTCTTCAATCGACACCACCGGCGCGGTGCCCTGAACAATACCGGTAAACATGCGGTTTGCCTCTTAAAAACAAAGAAATGACGTTGTGCAGTGTGCCCGATATTCCGCGGAAAACCAAACCGGAATACGGTACGTCAGACGTTATCGAAACCGCAGCGTAACAAAAAGAATATATTCTCTTTCAAGCTGGTTTACTTTTATTAAGTCGTTACAATAACGTTCTCGTTTTATTCTTGACGTTTTTCATATCCAGATTATTCATCCCGCTAGCAAAATTAAGTCATTCAAGGAAGGTATCCGTGCAACAGTATCTGACAGAAGCGCGTAAATTATCGGCGCTTGCTGTTCCTGTCATTATTGCGCAAGTGTCCCAAACGTCGATGGGTGTGGTTGACACCGTCATGGCCGGTGCTTATAGCGCCACCGATATGGCCGCCGTCGCCGTGGGAACCTCTATCTGGCTACCCGCCATTCTTTTTGGCCATGGCCTGCTGTTGGCGCTGACGCCCGTTGTCGCACAGCTCAACGGTTCCGGCCGACGCGATCGCATCTCTTATCAGGTGCGACAGTCCTTCTTCCTCGCCGCCATCATTTCGGTGCTTACAATGCTGGTGCTGTATCAGGGGGAATACGCCATTAACCTGATGAGCGACAGTTCGCCAGAGTTGGCTGCGAAAGCCATCGGCTATCTGCATGCGCTGCTGTGGGGCGTTCCCGGCTATCTGTTCTATCAGGTTTTACGCTGCCAGTGTGAAGGACTATCCAAAACCTACCCCGGCATGATGATTGGATTCATCGGGCTGTTAATCAACATCCCGATCAACTACATCTTTATCCACGGTAAATTTGGCATGCCCGAACTGGGCGGCGTTGGCTGCGGCGTGGCTACCGCCTCGGTTTACTGGATCATGATGCTATTGATGATGCTTTATACCCGACGCGCTTCCTGGCTACGCGATATCCGCCTGCACCGTCCCGCATTCCGCCCAGACATTGCCGTGCTGAAGCGCCTCTTTGGCCTCGGTTTACCTATCGCGCTGGCATTACTTTTTGAAGTGACACTGTTTGCCGTGGTGGCGCTGTTGGTGTTGCCGCTGGGTGTCGTCGACGTGGCGGGTCACCAGATTGCCCTGAACTTCAGCTCGCTGATGTTCGTTCTTCCGCTCTCGGTGGGGGTCGCCACGACCATTCGCGTCGGGCATCGCTTAGGGGAAGGTTCGGTTGAGAACGCCCGCATTGCCGCGCACACCGGTATCATGGCCGGCGTGGCGTTGGCCAGCTGTACGGCCATTTTCACCACACTGCTGCGTGAGCCTATCGCCCTGCTCTACAATCAGGATCCGCTGGTTGTGGCAATGGCTTCTCAGCTCATGCTGTTGGCTGCCGTTTATCAAATTTCCGACGCCGTTCAGGCGATCGGCAGTGGTGTTCTGCGCGGTTATAAAGATACCCGGTCAATTTTCTATATTACGTTCACGGCGTACTGGGTCTTGGGCCTACCGAGCGGCTATCTGCTGGCGTTGACGGATATTATCGTGCCGCGCATGGGGCCTGCGGGCTTCTGGTGTGGTTTCATCATTGGTCTGACGGCTGCGGCAGTGATGATGGTCACGCGAATTCGTTTTCTCCAGCGCCAACCCGCCGCACGGATTTTAGCGCGCGCCGCCCGCTAGATAACGTTTCATCCAGTTTTATACCCTAAATAATTCGAGTTGCGTGACAAAACGTTAGCGTTTTGAACAACGCAAAGCGTTGGCCCTTTAGGGCAAGGCCCATTTATGAGCCTTGTAACGCGGCAATCGAGCGAATCCCCAGGAGCTTACACAAGTAAGTGACTGGGGTGAGTAAGGGCAGCCAACGCACAAGCAGCTTGAAGAATGACGGGTATCGTCGAAAAAAACGACGGAATGGATACAACCCCAGCAATCGCACTGGCAAGAGCACAAAATTGCATTTTTCCTCTTGCCAGTTTTCCCCTCGCTCGCTACTATTCGCCTCGCTGTCAGACAGGCAGTTCGGTATCTCAATGCGTTCATAGCTCAGTTGGTTAGAGCACCACCTTGACATGGTGGGGGTCGTTGGTTCGAGTCCAATTGAACGCACCATTCCTTGTTTTTTCCTTTGATTCCGCCCTTTTTTTATTGTCTCTTATATTCGATTAGTGTTGCTATTATCAGGATAGCTACCCTCTATATCTACTCATTAACACAGCGTATGTATTAACAGGCCAGAAGCCATTTATGCCCCCCAGCCTGCGTTTTCAGAATTGCTGATTACCTAATTAGACTATTTGTGAATGAATACGACAGAGCGCCGCCGTTATTCCGCTTGTGATTCGATCACCACCACGCACTGCCCCGCGCGAACGGATGCGCCGGGCTGACAGCGGATCTCCCGCACCATGCCACGCTGCGGCGACACAATCGGGATTTCCATTTTCATGGACTCGAGAATCATCAGCGTTTCCCCCTCGGCTACCATTTTGCCGATCTCCGTCGTCACCTGCCAGAGATTACCGGAAATCGGGCTTTCTACGCCGACCTGTCCCGGCAGAATCGGTGCTTCACTCGCCTCTTCAATCACCACGTCCACGCTATCCGTCACCGATTGACCGGCAATACACCAGCGCTCGCGCTCTGCCTCAAACGCAGCCCGCTGACGCACGCGGAATGTTTCGATCGCTTCCGCTTCCCGCGACAGAAAATCCTGATAGGCGTTTAGCGCCAGTTCGCTTTGCTCGATCCGTAGCGGGTAGCGCCCTAGCGGGAAATCCCGTCGGATCGATAACAACTCATCGGCAGACACCGGATAAAAGCGAATTTGATCAAAGAAACGCAGCAGCCACGGTTTACCGTCAAATGCGCCAACGCCGCGATAGCGATCCCACATTTGCAACGTGCGTCCGACAAACTGGTAGCCGCCCGGCCCTTCCATGCCGTACACGCACAGGTACGCGCCGCCGATACCCACCGAGTTTTCCGCCGTCCAGGTACGCGCCGGGTTATATTTGGTGGTGACCAAACGGTGGCGCGGATCCAGCGGCGTTGCCACCGGTGCGCCGAGGTAAACATCGCCCAGCCCCATCACCAGATAACTGGCGTCAAAGACCGTTCGGTAAACCTCATCAAGATTATCCAATTCGTTAATACGGCGGATAAATTCAAGGTTGCTTGGGCACCAGGGCGCATCGCTGCGTACCGTGGTCATGTATTTTTGGATCGCCAACTGGCAGGCGGGATCGTCCCAGGACAGCGGCAGATAAACCACCCGTGACGGCACAGTCAGATTCTGCTGGGTGCAAACGTCCTGCCATAGCGTAGAAAGCACATCCAACAGGTGCTGTAACGACAGCATTTCGGGGCGATAGTGCACCTGCAACGAGCGAATCCCCGGCGTCACGTCAATGATGCCATCGAGCGTCTGTTGCTCCAGCGCCAGCATCAGCGCATGGACGCGAAAACGCAGCGCGACATCCAGTTCCGCCGCCCCCACTTCCAGCAGCAAATGAGTATCGCCGGACAGCCGTGCAACCAGCCGTTTATCCTCCTCACCGGTATCCAACACCACCGGAGAAATAAGCGCAGCAGGCGACCACTCGACAGCGCTCGGGGCAAGCTGTTCCACCTCCGCATGGCGTGCCTGAGCCAATGCGCGCGCCGTCGGGAGATCGACAGGAATAAAGCGCACACGGTCGCCCGCATTAAGCTGCCCTAGCGCCCACAGGTCGGCTTCGATTATCGTCACCGGACAGACGAATCCGCCCAGACTCGGGCCATCCGGCCCCAGAATAACCGGCATATCACCCGTGAAATCCACCGCGCCGATGGCATACGGGTTATCGTGAATATTCGAAGGATGCAGTCCGGCCTCTCCGCCGCTGTCGCGCACCCACTCCGGTTTTGGCCCAATCAGACGGACGCCCGTGCGGCTGGAGTTAAAGTGCACTTCCCATTCGGTGGTGAGAAACGTGTCCATATAGGCAGGCGTGAAATAGTCTGGTGCTGCATGTGGGCCATAAATCACGCGCAGTTCACGTACGGTAGACAACGTGGTGCGCAACGCATCCGGCAGGCTGTCTCCAATACGTCGGTCAGCCAGCGGTGCAAGGTGCAAGACGTCACCCGCCCGCAGCGCCCTGCCCGCATGACCGCCAAATTGCCCCAGCGTGAAGGTACTTTTACTGCCGAGATAGTCCGGCACATCAATACCGCCACGCAGGCAAAGATAGCTGCGAACCCCTTGCGCACTCGCCGCACCTAAACGCAGCGTGCCACCCGCCGGTATCGCAAATACGCGATCCATCGGCACAGGTTGACCGTCCAGCTCGATAGCGATAGTCGCACCAGTGACTGCGGCCACAGCGTCCGTATTAAAACGCAATATCGGCCCGTTCATCGTGACTTCCAGCGCCGCCATTCCCGCCGGATTCCCCACCAGACGGTTGCCTAAACGCAGCGCGCGATCGTCCATCGGCCCCGATGGCGGCACGCCGACCGCCCAGTAGCCGAGACGTCCGGGATAATCCTGTACGGTGGTCTGCGTACCGGCGCTTACCACTTCGCAGGTTGTCGCCTGGTAGACCAACGCATCCAGACAGCGCGTCCACGGCTGACCGCTGGCAAACGGATCTGCCGCTAAAATCTGGCGCAGATAGTCACGGTTGTGCTCCACACCGTAGAGTCGCGTGTCCGCCAGCGCCCGATCCAGCCCCGCCATCGCCTGTTCGCGGGTGGACGCACAGGCGATGATCTTAGCCAGCATCGGGTCGAAAAATGGGGGAATCTCGCACCCGGCCGTCACCCAGGTATCGATACGCAGGCTCTGTCCTTCTGCGGCGGGGAACGCAACTTCCGTCAGTAATCCCGGCGACGGCTGGAACTGTTTGCCCGGATCTTCCGCGTACAGACGTGCCTGAATCGCATGCCCCTGCGGCTTCAATCCGGCAGACAGCTCGCGCAGCGGTGGTAAATCCCCCGCAGCCAATTCGATCATCCAGCGCACCAGATCCACGCCCCAGACCTGTTCCGTTACGCCATGTTCCACCTGTAGGCGCGTATTGACTTCAAGAAAGTAAAAACGGTCCGTCGCGCTGTCATAAACGAATTCCACCGTTCCGGCACTGCGATAATTTACCGCCTGTGCCAGACTGATCGCCGCCGCACACAGCGCATCGGCGACCCCGTCCGGCAGGTTGGGCGCGGGTGTTTCTTCAATCACTTTCTGGTTACGACGCTGCACCGAGCAGTCCCGAACACCCAGCGCCAGCACGTCGCCCTGCCCATCGCCAAAAATCTGCACCTCCAGATGTCGGGCGCGTTCGATATATTTTTCGATGAATACGCCCGCATCGCTGAAGTTGTTCTGCCCCAGACGCTTTACTGTTTCAAACGCGTCGGACAGTTCCGTGGCGCTATAGCAGACGCGCATCCCGATCCCACCGCCTCCGGCCGTGCTTTTAAGCATGACCGGATAGCCGATTGCCGCCGCCGCACCGAGGGCCGCATCAATATTTTCCAGCAGCTCGGTGCCTTCCAGCAGCGGTACGTTGTGCTGCTTCGCCAGCGCGCGCGCGGTATGCTTTAAACCAAATACCCGTAACTGCTGCGGCGTCGGCCCGACAAAGGCAATTTGCGCCGCTTCGCAGGCTTCGGCAAACGCCGCATTCTCAGACAGAAAACCATAGCCGGGATGAATGGCCTGCGCGCCGCTGCGCTGCGCCGCAGAGAGAATTTTGTCTACATCCAGATAGGTGTGCGCCGCCGCGCCCTCGCCCAGGCTAATGGCTTCATCGGCATCCTGAATATGCAGGCTACTGATATCGGCATCAGAATAGACCGCGACGCCACGGACGTTCATCTCACGTAGCGAACGCAGAATACGGCACGCAATCGCGCCACGGTTGGCAATCAGAAGTTTGTCGAACATACGCTAGACTCATGCAAGGGCGGGTCGTCCCGCCAAAATGCGATCCGCATGATGGTCGTCCATCGCGGTAACGGTCAGGTGCTGCTGAAACAGATAATGCTGAAACGGGCTATCGCGCCGGAATCATAGGGTTTTATCCGACTGGGCACGATGCGGCGGCAGGTAATAGCGATTCGCCCTTGCCTCCAGCGCGCTCACCAGCCACGCTTTCACCCGCTGCCAGCGCGTGCGTTTTTCACTATCCAGCGGCATCAGTTCCATATCAGCACCTCCGCTGGCGTTGGATTCCAGCCGTTGCACGGGTTATTCAACTGCGGACAGTTGGAAATCAGCACGATGACGTCCGTTTCGGCGCGCAGTTCCACGTATTTACCCGGTGCGGAAATGCCGTCTTCAAAGGTCAGTCCGCCTTCTGCCGTCACCGGCACGTTCATGAAGAAGTTGATGTTCGCGCCGATGTCCTTTTTATTCAGGCGGCCATCGTGCAGACAGGCGCAGAGAAAGTTATCGCGACAGCTATGCATGTAGCGTCGATCAAGCGCATAACGCACGGTATTGCTCTCCTGCGCACAGGCGCCTCCTAGCGTGTCATGGCGGCCGCAGGTATCGGCGACAATCGTCAGCAGCGGGTTACCAAGGTTGGAATACAGCACGCTGCCCGTCGTCAGATAGACGCTATTTTGGCGACGCAGCGTGCGTTGCGGATCGTAGCGCTCGCGCGGATCAGCAACACGATAGAACAGCGTATCCACCGCCTGATTGCCTTCCAGATCCAGCAGCCGCAGCGTCTGCCCCTGCTTGACCTCAAACAGATAGGGTTCTCCGGCAGGGATCACATGGCGGAATACCGCGTCCTCGGCCATTTTATTGCTGGCAATTAACGTCATATCCGGCCTCCTTACAGGCAAAAGCGTTCGGTATTGTGAAACGCGCGTGCATTTTCCTCACGGAACGCACGGCAGTACGCAGCGACATCCTCGCCTTCCGCCCGGCTCCAGGTGAGCGCAATCGGGCGCGGTGCATACGCTGGGTTAGGATCCATCGGGTGTTGCAAGGCGGTCAGCACCACCAGCGTATCCATCGGCGCATACAGCTCGATGTAGTCTCCCGCCTGAGAATGATTGGCGTGAAAGTGAAACTGACCTTGCGCATCCACGGTGACCTTGCTGAACAGGTTGATCGTCATCAGCAGATCTTGCAGATTGAGGTTCCATTTCCCCATTTCGACCAGCAGGTTATCCATACCGTTACGGAAAAATCCGTTGCGTCGTTCCTGATAACGCCCCTGCCCGTATTTCTCCTGCACTTCCTGCGCATTGAGCACGCCACCGAAGCTGTCGTGCCAACCGCACGTATCAGCAATGATTGCTGCCAGCACCCGTCCCATATCAGAATAGAGGCAGTGTCCGACCGTCAGCCTGGCGGTATGTTGCCCTTTCAGGGTATCCGGCAGGTTCAGGCGTTCGCTGGTCTGGTGGGCGTTGAACAGCAGCAGGCCCACATTGCCGCCGCCTTCCACATCTTCGATACGCAGAATCTGTCCACGCTTGAGGATGAAAGAGGTATGTCCTCCGCCCGGCACGATTTCTTCATCAAACGTCGTTCGGCCTGTCGATGTGTTTGTCGATGTCTGTATCGCTGTCATAACCGAAAGTTCCTTAAATAGGGGATGTCGCCACGCTGACTACAGGAGGCACCAGCGTAAGCGCACGCTGGCGTGTGGCAAGACGCTCCTGATTAAGCGGGATGTCATAGGTAATGCGTGCGCCATAGGCTTCCGGCGCATGCGGGTCGATGCGCACTTTGTCGAACACCAGCAAGCGCGTGCCAAGGTGGAAACCTTCCGGCAAATCGTGGGTGACCATAAAGACCGTTAAGCGGGTTTCCTGCCACAGCTCCAGCAGCAGCGTGTGCATATCGCCGCGAATACCCGGATCCAGCGCCCCGAACGGTTCATCGAGCAGCAGGATGCGCGGCTGGACAATAAACGCCTGAGCAATGGCAAGCCGCTGCTGCATGCCGCCGGAAAGCTGGTTAGGGTATTTGTGCATGGCGTGTCCCAGCCCGACGCGCTCCAGCATCCGCGCGGCATCGTCTCGCGCCGCCTGTTTGCGCTGCCCAAACAGCCTGCCAAGCCAAGGGGAACGCGGTATCTCCAGCCCAATCACCACGTTTTCCAGCACGGTTAAATGTGGGAAAACCGAATAGCGTTGAAACACCACGCCGCGGCTGGCATCCGGTTCAGCGGGCAGCCGCTTCCCTTCGAGCCGTACTTCGCCACGGCTAGGCGTTTCCTGCCCCAGCAGCAGACGCAGAAAGGTGGATTTACCGCAGCCGGATGCCCCGACCATCGTGCAGAACTCCCCTTCCTCAACGTTCAGGTTGAGCCGTTCCAGCACAACGTGGTCGCCGTATTCCTGCCAGATGTTATCGATCTCAATAAAACTCATGCTTTGCCTTCCTCTGACCACGGGAACACGCGGCGATGCAGCCAGCGCAGCGCCATATCCATGAGCCATGCCAGCAGCGTGATCCACACGACGTAAGGCAGAATCACATCCATCGCCAGATAGCGGCGTACCAGAAAGATGCGGTAACCGAGCCCTGCCGTTGCCGAAATCGCTTCGGCAGAAATCAGGAATAGCCACGCCGCGCCCAGCAGCAGCCGTAGTGAAATCAGCAGTCGCGACAGCAGCTGTGGCAGGATGACGCGCAGCACCACAACCCAGCTGTTCGCTCCCAATGTCTGGGCTTTAATCAGCATTTCCTGCGGTATGCTACGGGCGCGCTGTTCGAGATCGCGCGCCAGCATCGGCGTAACGCCAATCACGATCAGCATCACTTTCGAGAGTTCATCCAGCCCAAAGACGATGAAGAGAATGGGCAAAATCGCCAGCGGCGGGATCATCGACAGCACGGTCATCAGCGGCGAGAGCGACGCGCGAAACAGCGGAAAAGCCCCAGCCGCAATCCCGAACAGCAGGCTCAACAGGCTGGCGATCCCCAGCCCCAGCGCGAGACGCACCAGACTGGCCTGCGTATCCAGCCAGAAGAGGTAATCACCGCTGCGTTTATCCTCGGTGAATGCCATGCGCTGAATCGCCTCGGCCATTTGCCCAAGACTCGGCAAGAGTTTGTCATTGGGGTTAGCCTCCAGCCGCAGCGCCGACCCGATGAGGTACAGCACCAGCAGCACGACAAACGGCAGCAGGACCAGCAACAGCCGTCCGCCCCGACTGGGGTAGCGATTGATCAAGCGCACGATAGTCTCTCCAGTTTGCGGGTCAGAGTTTATTCTCTGCGGCCAGACGCACGAAGGTGTCGTCAAAGCGCAGTTTCACATTGGCGCTGTCACCCTGTGTTACCTGTCCGGGGAACGTCATACCGATAAAATCCGCGCTCTGTGCGCCAGTGCCGAGCAGCCCTTTATCGAAGGAGAAATCAGCCACTCGCTTCATGGTGTTAGGGAGATCCGGGCTGGTCAGAAACGCCAGATTGTCCTGCGCGGAATAAAACAGGTGGGTGGTTTTTAACTGCGCCTGATAGCCGGCTAAATCGGTACCGGAAGCAGCCGCCATGGACTCCAGCGCCGGTTTGTCGCCCGCTTTCATCAGCGCCATCATTTCAAACCAGGCACCGGCCAGCGCTTTGCCCAACGCTGGGTTGTCTTGTAGCGTTTGCGTGTTCACGACCATCATGTCGATCAATTCGCCGGGAATCTGACCGGACTGGAAGACTTCCGTGGTGTCCGGCTGACTTTTGATGGCAGAGAGCTGGGGGTTCCAGGCGACGGCAGCCTGCACGCTGCGGGTGGAAAAGGCGGCGACAATATCGGCATCCGACGTGTTAACAACGGTGACATCCCGCTCCCGCAATCCGGCCGTCTCCAGACCGCGCACCAGCAGGTAATGGGAGACGGAGAGTTCAGGCAGGTTAACCTTCATCCCGCGCAAGTCGCTCAGCGTTTTCCCTTTGCCTTTGAGCACGATGCCATCGTTGCCTGCGGAGAAACTGCCGAGCAGCAGCGCCGTGGTATCCACACCGCCCGCCGCCGGAATAGTCAGCGCATCCATGTTGGTCATCGTGCAGCCGTCAAACTGTCCGGCGGTATATTGGTTGATCGACTCGACGTAGTCGTTGAGCTGTGTGACCTTAATCTTGATGCCGTACTTGTCGGCCCATTTATCGATGATGCCCTGCGTGCCGATGAACCCCCACGGCATCCATCCGGCATAGATCGTCCAGCACACGTTGAATTGCGTTTTAGGCGCAGCCTGAGAAGGGAAGCTCAGCAGCGCTGAGAGACTGAGGACGCAAACGCCCAGTAAACGAGATAGGTTCATGCCAGACCTCCGGTTGAGTAGGAAAAAAGCGGGAACAGCGCGACACCATGGGTGTTGCTGTCTCCCGGGCTTTTGTCCCGCCGTGTAACCTCAACTGGAGGTCGCCAGCTCTCGGACCAGACATCCATAGGATATGGATCGGAACCCTAGCCAGCTATTCAGGTTGTTCAGCGCCATGCGTGGTGCTGTCCCGAATAGAGAAAAGCAAAAGGCGTGCCAGCACAGAAAGTGCCAGTCCGGCTGTCGTTTATAGGGAAAATTATGCGGGGAAGCACGCCGCTATCGCGCTATCGCGGTGCAGTAGCACAGCGAGTACGCCTCACGGCAGTGCAGCGGGAGTTGGCGGAAGCGGGGCTTAGTGTGCAGAACGGCTGGCCGCTATTTTTTCCAGCAGCGCACTAAACGTGGCTTGTTCTTCAGGGGATAGCGCCTGAAGCATCTGCGCCTCAATCTGCTTTTCCTGATGCAGAAAAACCTGCGTAAACGCGACGCCTTTATCGGACAAACTGAGCCACACGCTGCGGCCGTCATCCGGATTATCGATCTTGCGGACATAATCGCGTTTGACCAGCTCCGCGACCATGCGGGTGATCTGCGCCTTATCCCGACAGACCCTTTTCGCTAGCGACTGGGGGGTAATGCGCCCTTCCATCGCGATGATCTTACATAACCGGACGTGCACCACATCCAGACTAATGTCGTGCGCTTTCATCTGTTCCTGCATCTGCGCCTTATAGCTTTCCAGTAAGGCAAAAAGAGCTTTCATCATGCTTTATTGACTCAGTCAATCAATGATCATATAGTTGATTTTATCAACTATCCATCACGAGTTCAATTTACCGAGGCCACAATGGGAAACGTCTATCAGATTACGGTGGAAGAAAAAGCCGAGCAGCAGCGCACGCTGTCGTTTGAATGCTCAATCCACGATGATTTGTTCAAGATTCTGGAAAAAGTCGATGGCAAGATGGACATGACGCCGGAACAGACTCAGGCCTTTATTGTGGGTTTGAAACTATTTAGTGAAGTGATGATGCAGAATAGAAAGCACCCACTGTTTAAGGAATTCGCCGCCCCGTTCAGAGAATTCATGCTTAATCTCAAGAAGCAGTGATAGAGAAGATCGCGCAGCAAAAATGATGCTCCCCGCGCCGTGAAAACACCGGCGCGGGGAGCGTGACGTCTTACTCTGCCAGATCGAAGCGATCCGCATTCATCACTTTCACCCAGGCAGCAACAAAGTCATTCACAAACTTCTCTTTGCTGTCGTCCTGTGCGTAAACCTCGGCGTAGGCGCGCAGAATGGAATTGGAGCCAAAGACCAGATCCAGGCGCGTCGCTGTCCATTTGACTTCGCCCGTTTTACGGTCGCGGATTTCATACAGGTCTTTACGGTATGGCTTCCACGTGTATTTCATATCGGTCAGGTTGACGAAGAAATCATTCGTCAGCACGCCTTCACGATTCGTCAATACGCCGTGTTTGGTGCCACCGTAGTTGGTCCCCAGTACACGCAGGCCGCCAACCAACACCGTCATCTCTTTCGCCGTCAGCCCCATCAACTGGGTACGATCGAGCATCAGCTCTTCCACGCTCACGGCATAGTCTTTCTTCAACCAGTTACGGTAGCCATCGTGGATAGGTTCAAGGACGTCAAAAGACTCGGCGTCGGTCAGGGCATCGGTGGTGTCGCCACGTCCCGGAGCAAACGGCACAGTCACCTGCACGCCAGCCGCTTTCGCCGCTTTCTCAATCCCCACATTACCCGCCAGCACGATGGTATCAGCCACGCTGGCCCCCGTTGCAGCGGCAATGCTTTCCAGCACGACTAACACACGCGCCAGACGCTCAGGTTCGTTCCCTACCCAGTCTTTCTGCGGGGCGAGACGAATACGCGCGCCGTTGGCACCGCCGCGCATATCGGAACCACGGAATGTACGGGCGCTGTCCCAGGCGGTTGCGACCAGTTCACTGATGGAAAGGCTACTTTCTGCAATGCGTGCTTTGACAACATCGACATCATAGTCAGTACGGCCAGCCGGAACCGGATCCTGCCACAGTAAGTCTTCCTGCGGCACATCTGGACCCACGTAGCGCGCTTTCGGCCCCATATCGCGGTGCGTCAGTTTGAACCATGCTCGGGCAAACACTTCGGAGAAGTACGCCTGATCCTGATAGAAACGCTCGGAAATCTTGCGATATTCCGGGTCAACTTTCAGCGCCATGTCGGCATCGGTCATCATTGGGTTGTAGCGAATAGACGGGTCTTCAACGTCAACCGGTTTGTCTTCTTCTTTAATGCTGACAGGCTCCCACTGCGATGCACCCGCCGGGCTCTTTCTCAGTTCCCATTCGTGATTCAACAGCATGTGGAAGAAGCCGTTATCCCATTTCGTCGGATGCGTTGTCCAGGCGCCTTCCAGCCCGCTGGTGACGGTATAGCGCCCCTTGCCCGATCCCGTCGGGTTATGCCAACCGAGACCTTGTTCCTCAACATCCGCACTTTCTGGTGCCGCACCCAGCAGGCTGGCATCGCCATTACCGTGGGTTTTACCCACCGTGTGTCCACCCGCCGTCAGGGCAACGGTTTCTTCATCATTCATCGCCATACGGGAGAACGTCACGCGCATATCCTGTGCGGTACGCAGCGGATCGGGATTGCCGTCGACACCTTCTGGGTTAACGTAAATCAGCCCCATTTGTACGGCCGCCAGCGGGTTTTCCAGCGAGGTACGATCGTCGCTGCCATAGCGACCGGTGCTCTTCGCCAGCCACTCTTTTTCCGAGCCCCAGTAGGTGTCTTTTTCCGGATGCCAGATGTCTTCACGGCCAAAGGCGAAGCCAAATGTTTTCAGCCCCATGGATTCATACGCGATATTACCCGCCAGAATAATCAGGTCAGCCCAGCTGAGTTTATTACCGTATTTTCTTTTGATGGGCCACAGTAAGCGGCGCGCTTTATCGAGACTAACGTTATCCGGCCAAGAGTTAAGCGGTGCAAAGCGCTGGTTACCGGTTCCGCCGCCGCCGCGACCATCGGTCGTACGGTAGGAGCCCGCCGAGTGCCAGGCCATACGAATCATCAGGCCGCCGTAGTGACCCCAGTCCGCTGGCCACCACTCCTGGCTATCGGTCATCAGTGCATGCAAATCTTTTTTGAGGGCATCGACATCGAGGGTTTTGAGGGCGTCGCGGTAGCTGAAATCGCTGCCTAACGGGTTGGTCTTGGTATCATGCTGATGAAGAATGTCGAGATTGAGGGCATTTGGCCACCAGTCGGTGTTTGATGAGCCAGTAGAAGTGTTTCCGCCGTGCATAACCGGACATTTGCCGGCTGGTTTCGTTTTATTCTCGTCCATCGTTATCTCCCAGTATGTTGCATTGCCTTAATCGCTGCGCAAGAAGGTGGGTCGTTCTCCGATAGCCTTGCCTTATGGCAACAGAGCGCTTCACCGATTCCTTCTTCTTGATGCAAGACAGTGCCAGAGTCTCCCTATAATTTATAATTGTATATGCTAACTTCTGCGATAGCTTAACCTGATGAAAAGCGGTTCAATCGCACATTTTTCCTATCTGCATCAATAATCTCGCCGATAGCACAGCTTGCGATAATGAGTCCGCTTGTCATCGCGGCCTCTTTCAAGAAGCCGCGGATTCTTTTGCTACCTTAAAAACTACAGCGACGGCGAACGGAGTATGAACTGAGTAATCTCAGCACGTTTCCCTAAGCGGATCGGAAAGCCGTTCCACAGACCCGCGCCATTGCTCACGTACAGATGCATGCCATCCACATCATAGCTGCCGGAGACATAGCCTTCATTCGCCATCTGCGTCACCCAATGCATGCCTAGCACCTGACCGCCATGCGTATGGCCGGAGAGCTGTAAATCCGCTCCAGCACGCGCATTCTCTTGCGCTCCCGTTGGCCGATGGCTGAGCAAAATGACAGCGGTTTCCGGCGCTATTCCGTTGAGCGCAGCACCCGTATCTGGCGGCAGCTGTTGAAAATCAGCCGCGGTGCGATCGGTGATCCCTGCCAGCACAAACGCGGCATTATCGCGACCAATCGATACATGTTCATTGAGCAACATGCGCAAACCCAACGCATTCAGCCGCTGCACCCATTGCGTATATTCCACGTAATATTCATGGTTGCCCACAATAGCAAACACGCCGTGTGGCGCGGTCAGGTTACGCAGCGGTTCCATGTCATCATGACGGGCATTCACAGTGCCGTCGGCCAGATCGCCCGTAATTACCGTCAGATCGGGTTTAAGCGCGTTGGTTTTTGCCACTACGGCTTCCATCCAGGGGCGCTGTAACAGGCGACTGGCATGTAAATCCGTGAGCTGCACCAGCCGGAAGCCATCCAGCGCAGGCGGCAGTTGTTTCAACTCGACTTCGACCGTACGTACTTCAGGAACGCGCACCGCTTCCCAAACGCCTATCGCCGCCAGCCCCATCGCCACCACGGCAATGCCACCAGGCAGCGTCATATTGTTCAGCAACATATTCCCAACCGAACGGGATAACAGACGCCCCACGACGCCGAACAGATCGATAGCCAACAGCAAGAATGCGGATATCAGCAGCGCGCCAAACGCCCATCCCAGAAGCATCAGGACAAATGCGGGCACTTCCGGCGACGCCATCGTGCCAAAAAAGGTGCGCGTAATCAGATGATGCTGCGAAGCCAGCAGCACTAACACCGCCAACATGCGCTTTACAGGCATACCGACACGCAAGCGCCAGACCAGACGCCAGATAACATAGAGGGCGATAAGCCCGGTAATGACATGAAACACGGCTATTTTTCTCTCTTTATCGGTGATGTCGGTATAGTAACGCGTAAATTTTACACCATGACTCACGCATTGCAGATCAACGCGGTAGAGGTGTTGTGTTGCCAGAAGGTGCAGATTAACATGGCGCAATTCCATGCTGTACACATCATTGACCAGAATGAAGCCTGCTCGCTGGCAGCAGGTTGTGCATCATTTTGATTAACCAAGGACATATATGTTCGATTACACCGATTTTCCCGAGCAGCGGCAATCCAAAATCAGGCAGATCCTCAGCGAGGAAGGCAAAGTCGTCTGCGCCCAGCTCTCACGTGAATTGAACGTATCCGAGCACACCATACGGCGTGACCTGAAAGAACTGGCGCAATCCGGTGCCTGCAAGCGCGTCTACGGCGGTGCGGTTAGTATGCCGCCAGAGGCCATCGATTTTGCCAGCCGAGCGAGTATTGATGCTGTTCAGAAAGACCGCATCGCTCAGGCCGTTATCCCGCTGATAAAGCCTAATGGCTGCGTCTTCTTTGACACTGGTACCACCAATCTGGCCGTGGCGAAGCAGCTCCCGCAGGGCCTGAAGTTTACTGCCGTGTGCAATTCGCCCATTATCGCAACAGAGCTGATGCAACATCAGGATGTAGAAGTGATTTTTCTTGGCGGAAGGATCCAGAGAGAGGTCGGCGGCGCGATTGGTATCGATACGCTCAGGCAGCTAGAGAAGATGTATTTCGATCAGTGCCTGTTAGGAGGCTGTGCCTTTGACGCCAATGAAGGTCTGACCGTTTTTGAATATGACGATGCAGAGTTCAAAAAGTGCCTGGTCACCCGCAGCAGCGAAGTGATCGTCGCACTGACCGCCAATAAGATCTCCGCTTTGGCTCGTTATAGCGTGGCTGCATGTGATGAAATCACCACGCTGGTGACCGATGATGAAATCTCACCTGCCTGCCAGAGCGCATTAAGCGAAAAAAATCTGGAGCTGATTGTTGCCCGATAATGCGACGGTAGCCCCAGCGGCTGCCGGTTTGCCTCATGCCGTTCACTTTATGAAAGCAGCAGCTTTATCGTTTTCAGTACCCCATCGTCATCATTGCTCTGGGCAATAAAATTCGCCGCCGCTTTGGTTTCCTCAAACGCATTGCGCATCGCAAAGCTGTAAGCCCCGCGGCTCATTAGCTCAATATCATTGAGCCCGTCGCCGAACACCATCGTTTCCTCTGGCGTAATCGCCAATTTCTCCTGAAGGATGTCTACGGTGTGCCCTTTGTGTACGCCGACATCAGCAATGTCGATCCAAGACGCTTCAGAGACCACGATATAGGCATGATCGTGAAACGCATCAAGGTACTTCGCCGTCTCGTGGCAGTGTCCTTCTGGGTCATAAACCGTGATTTTCACAAAATCATCGGTCACGGCAGCAAAGCTGGAGATCAGCGTCACATTGGTGTACGACTTTTTCACCTTTTCCAGTAAGGCAGAATCGATCGTTTCCTTCACCATCGCACCGTGTGGGGTACAACCGATGACTACGTGCCGATCGTCTACGCTTTCCAGCACGCCAATCAGGCTCAAGGCAAGACGGTTTTTTATAAGTGACTGGTAAACGTACTCTCCCTGATACTTGATGCGTGTCGCGCTGTCTCCCAGAATCCAGATGTCTTTCGCATCATCGCCAAAAAGCGCTTCGACCCGCTCACACTGCTTGCCTGTGCAGACAGCAAACCGCACGCCCTTCTCTTTCATTAGCGCATAAACGTCGGCAAACAAGGCTCTGTTGTAATCGCCATCGCTGTGAAGAAACGTGCCGTCCAGATCGGTAATTACCAACTTGATCATTCCACTCCCCTTTCAGATTGTACGTACACAGATAGCCGCGAGTCAGGCCGTAACCAACCTGAACCAAGAGATATCGCTTTTGTGCGGTGTGTTAGATGACTGACGTGATGATTAATCGCCAATGCTCGATTTAGCTCGATAAAGCAATAAACACACTAAAAAGAGCCTATGGCGCGCAATAAAAATCACTTTACGCCAAACTCATTGAGATATTACGCAGAAATTAGCATAGCATTTATTGACAATACGCAACAAGAAGCGAAATCAATCAATAGTGAGCAGTAAGGAAGTGAGAGGAAGTGGCAGAGTCAGGTGACAATGGCTCTGCCACACGCCAGATTTTCCCATAAAGATGAACCTGACGTTCAGACGCAATGTGTTACTTAGAAAGTAGATGCTATGAGGACAGCTTCATCAGAACCAAACCACTGACGATCAACAGCGCAGCGATAATCCTCATCGCATTTGCGGGTTCATTGAGGAAGACCAATCCCACCACAAACGCCCCTACCGCGCCAATTCCCGTCCAGATGGTGTAGGCCGTGCCCAGAGGAAGAGATTTCATCGCCATGGATAACAGCGCAAAGCTGATAATCATGGCGACAATTGTGACAACCGATGCGCCTACTTTCGTGAAGCCATCAGACAGTTTCATGCTGTAAGACCAGACAATTTCAAACAAACCGGCAAGCGCTAATAGAAACCAGGCCATACCCTGCTCTCCTTAAACATCGAATAGGGGTCGTCCCGTGAATCCTTTTCGCGTCAGGGGTCGTCCCCTGTCAGGATGCTATGCCGCGATACGATAGCGTTGTGCTATCAGGGAGTAAAGCCAGTATGTCCTCAACCGTCCCGGGTCTCGCGAGTTTTGCTTCAATGCAGTAAATAGTTAACCTCAGGACGCAAATCCGGCTAAACATTCGACACTTGGAAGAACATGATAAACAAAGCACTTGCCACCAGCCTCGGAGCCGTCCATAATAGCGCCCATTCCAAACGCTGGAATGAAGAAAAGCATTCTAATCAAAACGTTACTGATTAAGATGTTATCTACTGTACGACCGTAGCTCAGTTGGTTAGAGCACCACCTTGACATGGTGGGGGTCGGTGGTTCGAGTCCACTCGGTCGTACCAATTCATGTTCTATAGACGTATATTGATGTCTATAACACGCTGAAAAGAAGAAAAAATTCACCTTCTTCTGTTCCAGTAAAATCTATCGACATCCACTCAAATCCAATGGCTTTAAGTACATATTTAAGTCCATTTGAATGCGGATGACTTCGGTTCCAGATTGTTACTGTTAAGCAATACCACCGAGAACCAAAATCCAGCTCTGACCCTAATCAGGAGCGATGATAATGGTACTTTCTGCTATAGCTGTTCGCCAAGCAAAAGCAATTGGCAAAGCCTATACACTCCCAGATGATAATGGCCTTTCGCTTTCGGTCTCGCCAAGCGGTGGGAAATCTTGGCATTTCCGCTATTACTGGCTAGGTAAACAAAAGCGCCTATCTCTTGGCACCTATCCCAAAGTGTCACTACAAGAAGCTAGAAACCTGCGGGATGAAACGAGAGCTTTGTTAGACGCAGGAATAAACCCTCAGGCCGCTCGTCAACAAAAACGCTATGCTATCCAACTAGCCGTCGAAAATGATTTTGAATCCGTGTTCAAAAAATGGGCTGAATATAGATCCTTAGAACTAAAAGAAGATAAAAAGGGCACCCTTTCCCAAATTCAGCGTACATTTAATAATGATATCTTGCCCCAAATTGGCAAAATGCCAATTTATGATATCCGCCGTATAGATCTATTAAAAATCTTATCTAAGATTGAACAACGCAGAGCATTTACAACAGCAGAAAAAGCACGCAGTTGGCTTGGTCAATTATTTCGTTACGCCGTGGTGAAAATAGATGGTCTTGACGTTAACCCTGCCACCGATCTGAAGGAAGTCGCTCTACCAAAGCCACCAGAGATTCACAATCCATTCTTAAATATGTCAGAATTACCGTCATTTTTATGTAAATTGCGTAAATACTCAGGCCATGAAAATACACAACTTGGTATTCGTTTATTATTTCTCACCGGAGTTCGCACTGGCGAATTACGTCTCGCCATGCCAGAACAGTTCGACCTAGAGCGTGGGCTTTGGCTTATTCCTCCCGAAGAGGTTAAGCAACTACAAAAGAACATGCGAAAAAATAGAAAACGACCACAGGATATCCCGCCTTATATTGTACCGTTATCTGCACAGGCAATTGAAATAGTCAGATATTTGATAGATAAAATTAAGCCTGCTCAACGTTATCTACTGCCACATTACTATAATTTACAAGAACGTATCAGTGAAAACACTCTCAATAATGCTCTGAAGCGTATGGGATATAAAGATAAGCTAACAGGTCATGGTATACGTGGCACAATTTCAACAGCACTAAACGAAATTGGTTACCCCAAAGTTTGGGTAGATGCCCAACTTTCTCACGCCGATCCAAATAAAGTTAGCTCCGCATATAACCATGCTAGTTATGTAGAACCACGTAGACGCATGATGCAAGATTGGGCTGACAGGCTCGATTTATTAGAGCAAGGATTTGTTGAATTAGCAATGAAGCATTTGACTATCTATATCGCTGGCATTCCCACCATGCTGGATACAGATAGGAATTTACCAATATCACCACTGGTAACAACACTTCCAGCAATCACCTCTAATCCTGTAGTTACAACTGATGAAGAAGATAACAATAACCAAATATTTCAAAGACTTTCACCTATTCCATTAAAATATAATGGGGATGATTCATCCGAAATAGTCATCACAGAAATACAAAAAAAACGCATAGACATGCTTAATATATATGAAAAACCGCACAATCTATCAGTATCCCAGTTTGCCAAACTTGCTGGTAAATCTCGAGACCAAATTAATCGGGAGATAAAAGCAAATAAGTTATTAACAATAAATATTGGCAATCGTGGGCAACGAATTCCTGATTGGCAACTCGATCCCATAAAGCAAAAACTGATTCAGTCAGTACTTAAATTATCAGATAGAGCAGACTCATGGACAATTTATCAAGCTTTATCTAATAAAAATAAAAAACTAGATAACCAGTCTCCTGTTGACGTAGTCAATACTAATAATCTAGACGAGATCCTTACGATCATTAATAAAATCACAAGCACCCCTTTCTATTGAATGAATACCTCATAGAATTCATTGAGCTAAACACTTAATTAAAACCCGCAATACCATACGGGTTTTAATTAATCTTAAGGTATTAACCAGAGTGATTTCTCATAAATCTATAGTGCACGGCACTCGCACTATTGAAATTAACACCAGCAGTTCCAGAAAAAAGATCAACATCACACCCGCTATAATTGATTGTATCTTTACTTCTTCCTTCGCGTAGTATTCATCTGAAGTCTCATTAAGTTGCATAAGTGAAATCATCACAAAACAGGGAATGGATTATTAACATCAGATAGCCAAAACAAGTTAGTCCTTCTGTTGTTTCAGAAGCCCAAAGTTACTTGTAAAAAGGAGCAATAAAACATGAGGATCCGTCACTTGCATTATTTTTTGGTTGTTGCAGAAGAACAGAGCTTCGCAAGAGCCGCAGCCAGAGTTCATATAGAACCATCACCACTATCCCGTGCGATTAAAGAACTGGAGCAACAGCTTGGCGTTCAGTTGCTGCACCGTAACAAAGGCCGTATTCGGCTGACCTGGCCTGGGGAGGTATTCCGCGAGGAAGCTCAGCGCATTGTTAACTTTATCGAAAACGCCAAAACACGTGTACATTCTGCAGCAAAAGGTTACAGAGGCAGGCTCCGTATAGGCTTATGCGACAGCCTAGCTCAGCCCCGGTTGACACAATTATTTGCCCGATGCCGGGAAGAAGAACCACGTACAGAGATACGTATCACTGAAATGTCTGTCAACGAAATGCTTCAGGCTCTGGCTCATGACCAAATAGATGCCGGGTTCACTATCGACGATATCAGTCTCTCTGGATACACCAAACAATTGGTCTGGCGTGAACGTCCCGCAGTCGCTATTCCACGTAATCATCCTCTACTTTCTCTAGAGTTTATTTCTGTCGCCGAAGCGTTTCGCTATCCTCTAGTTCTCTGCCATCCAGAACGATGCACAGGGGGATATAACATCATTCGGCGCTGGTTCAATGATGCGTCCTTACCACAACCTAATATTGCTGAGTATATTTCTGGCCATGAGCCGATGCTCATGCTGGTGGCTGCCGGATACGGTATCGGCATAGGTCTTGAGTCACAACTCGCATTGTATAACCATCCGAATGTAATTATACGGGCAACGTCTTACGATATCCCAGACTCATCAACCAATATCATCACGACGGAAAAATATTATTCACCAGAGCTAGAACGCTTTATCAACCGTGCGCTTGAAATTGGCGAATTGCAGTCTGCTCACATGTCCACAGTCCCCACAGAACTACATTCGGATGGGTAAGTTGCATCAGCTAATGCCTTACTTTATTTGTCTGCCGTATGACAGACACAGTTAGTGTCTGTTACCTCCATTACCCCCTCAATTTTCTAATGCATTCCATTCAAACCCAACCAATCAAGCGAATAATAAGCAATCATATAATTCACATTAAACCTGACATTTTCAGTCTGGTGAACGACACAATAGAGCCAATTGAACTGGGTTCTATTTCATACGTAAAAACACCGACAACAGAAACACTGTACCGCCATTTATTCTTCATAAACATTGCCGGACGACAAACCGGATAAGCGCTGGCGAATATATCCAGTAATCCCTGTTTTTCAGTCAGCTAAAAAACCGTAACCAGCACATCCCTATTGTTTGATGAAACGGAATGATGAGGTCTTTTTAATAGTCATCACACCTCATGAACGCTACCAAGCACCAAGGAGTGACAGTAATGAAAGCTGAAGACACGACACAACTACCAGAGCGCCGTATTTTGCGTCGCCCCGAAGTTGAGGCTAAAACCGGATTCAAACGCGCCCATATCTATAACCTAATGAAAGAAGGTCGCTTTCCCAAGCCAATAAGTCTTGGTGTACGGGCCGTTGGCTGGGATTCAGTCGAGATTGATCAGTGGATCACTGACCGCCTAAAAGAACGCATCTGACTGCTCCAGTCATACGATAAGGAGCAACCAATGCAAACAATCTTTGTTAGTTCAACAAAAGATGGTGTCGGTAACCCCACGGCAACCAATACCGGTTTATCGGTCGTACTACCTGAAATCATCCGAATGATGGTCAGTAGATTATGGCATACAGAATTCCATCATATTACCGGAAAAAGCCATGGAGGGTTCAATCATGTCCCATCTCCATGAATTAGCACGGGGCCACAAGCAACTACTACCGCTGATCGAATACGCGCTGCAAGAAGGCTGGGAGGTTGTACGTACCTCTGGTGGACATCTGAAGTTCACCAAACCGGGTATGCCACCCATTTTCACCAGTTCTACGGCCAGCGACTACCGCGCCGGACGCAATGCACGCGCCTTGCTCCGACGCACGCAGAACCAGTTTGCCACTGACCAATCCTCTCCTGACAAGGGAGGCCTCCATGTCTGATATTTCCGTACAAGACCTGACCAACAAGCTACTGAGCGAAGGCTTCGCGAGCAAAGCACCTATTACCGGAGTGTTAAGCGCACCTATTGCGGAAACCGCGATGGTTATCACACTCGACGAATTGTCACCCTATGAACTCGATCCACGACTGACCCGCAACCCGCTCTACGACGATATCAAAGCCTCAATACGCGAGCGCGGACTCGACTCCCCGCCTTCCATCACTCAGCGACCAGGGGCAAAGGGCTATATCATTCGCAACGGGGGCAATACCAGACTGTCGATTCTGCGCGAGCTCTGGGCTGAGACCAGGGACGAACGCTTTTTCCGCATTCCATGCTTGTTCCGCCCATGGCCGGAACGCGGTGAAATCATCGCATTGACAGGGCATCTGGCTGAGAACGAGCTGCACGGTGGCCTGTCATTTATTGAACGTGCTCTGGGCGTCAATAAAGCACGGGAGCTTTATGAAGAAGAGACCGGGAAATCACTGTCACAGTCAGAGCTGGCCCGCCGCCTCAAGGCCGATGGCTACCCAGTACCCCAGCCCCATATCAGTCGCATGCAAGAGGCCATTCAATACTTGCTTCCGGCCATCCCTACCGTGCTTTATGCCGGGCTGGGAAGGCATCAGGTCGAGCAGTTGACCAGCCTGCGGCGTGCTGCTGAACGGGCCTGGTCCGCTCGCAGCACCAACACGCACCACCACATCGACTTCACCACCTTGTTCCAGGATGTGTTGGTGATGTTCGACAGCACACCGGGCAATTTCAGTGTCCAGCGCGTACAGGATGAGTTGATTGGACAAATGGCCGATCTGCTGGAGATGGAATACGACACGCTGGCATTCGAGATCACCGACACCGATCGGCGTTGGCAGTTACTCAGCAACGAAGCACCATCGGCTGAACCTGGGGCATCTACGCTGCAAGAGAAGACGCCATTACCCGTAACGCCGCCCGGAGTTACATCGGAATCCACGTCGCCCAGGAACATCGAACCATCAACGACCAACAAGGCGTCTGCACAACCGGGATCGCCCCCGTCTGAACCTGTTGGCCGCACCTCACAAGACAAATCTGCGGCAGGAAATGATGAGCATGCCGCGCTACTGCAACAGCATGTTGTTTCTCCTGCTGGCACAACCGAACGGCTGCAGTCGATTCAACGGCTGGTCGCCGGCCATACTGGCGAGACCCTGCCGGACTTCGAACGCAATGTCTTGCAATCCATCCCTATCCAGGCCGATAGCCTGTATCCGATCACCGATATCTGGCGCATTGAGGCATCGCTGGATGAACCTTCTCGACTACGCACCCATATTGCGCAGTTTGCCGCAGAAATCGCCCATGAAGTTGGTGCGCAAGATGCTATTGAGCCCTACGAAAATGGCATCGGATTCAGTTGCAAATGCGCCGATGACCGTGTCAACACAGATACGTCAGCATCCATGGTGCTGGCGCTGCTGCACGCCCTGAGCGCCCCCTATCTGCACACCACACATCCGCTTTCAGATACCGCGTCTTCGATCCGGTTTGGGCTACTCGGGCATTTATTACAGGGGATACTGGACGCAAGCAATGACGCAAACGATGCACCACAGCGGCTCAATGACAGCGCACTGGTGAAGCTGTTCCGATTGCTACGGCTGACCCGCAGGCTGATCGACATTGAGAACGGCACACAGGATGACGGCGACGTCATTCCCGGATCATGAGGAGCACAACCATGACCGGTCCACACCCTCTCAATCAGGCTGTCATCGCACAAGCACTGCATGATCTGCGCAATGGTCAATTGCGCAGAGCCAAGTCCATGGGATTTGATGACACTGACCTCGATGCACTGAAACATCCTGCCATGGCAAGTGTGCTGGCCAACGCCAACGTGTCCTGGTGCTCCGTCGTGGTCAACCACGATGTGCTGCGTCGGCTACTGCATCAGGTCGATGGTGTAACCGAAGAAGTCGCCAGAATTGACCGGCTTCTGCGCCTGGGGGCCAGTACCGAACTTATCAGCAAGTTCTTCGGGCTCACCCATCAGGAAATCGCGTTGCGCCGCAGTGTGATCGGATTGCCAAAAAGGAAAGGCCGCCATCCGGTTCTGACCGAAGAGCAGGATACCAATCTGTGGCACCGCTGGTCTGCTGCAGTTAAATCACAGAAAGTGGCACTCAATGACGATATGGATATGCTGGGTATCGCAGCAGATCTCGCCGAAGCTACAAATCTGCCTTTGTCCGTTATCTGGAGTGCCATACGCGGATGGATTGATGAAGGACAGACCTGATGGCAGGAGGCCAGCCACGCACGAACGGCTCCATCCGGCTGAATGAGCTGTTCGACCAGGCTTTCTCCCATCTGCAACCGCAATCTGCGAAGCCGGTTCAATCCGCCTCATCGCCTGCGGCAACGGATGGTTTCCTCTTCAGCGGCAATCACCACGACAGTGTGCCACGGGCACTACTGATGGACGGACGGCTGACCCCGCTTGAACGCAACGGCTGGCAAGTTTTCCGGCTGATGCTTGCAGAGGATGGTATTACCGCGATGCCCACGTACGATCAACTCGCCCCTTGGCTTGCCTCCATGCCGTGCGCGGCCAGAGCGTCTCACGAAACGGTCGCACGTACCCTGACGATGCTGCGCCTGACCCGATGGATCAGCCTGGTCAGGCGCAGACGTGATCCACGCACAGGCCGCATTCTGGGCAACCTCTATGTCCTGCACGATGAACCACTCACTCCCTATGAGGCCATCCAGCTTGACGCCGACTACCTGTCGTTGGTCAGCCAGTCTCTGGTACATGCCAGCAAGTCTGTCCAGCGTGTCAGTGTGTATACGCTACAGGAGATGTCCCAGGATTCGATGCTCAGCGGCCAGGTACTGCCAACCCGATTGCAGGTGCTGACACAGCGTCTGGCCGCACAGGGCTGGCGCATGGATTCACGTTACCCACAGGATATGAACGATCACGATTCCGAAGAAGGGGTAACACCCCCTCTTCGGAATAATGGCGACCTGACTTCGGATTCCAAATCAGGCCTGAGCGCCAGCAAAATCAACCCACTTCGGAATCCGAAGAACATCAGTACAGTACATATAAAAGAAAATAATAAAAAAGTACTTACAGTACCGCGTGCGCAAGAACTTGGGATGCTGCATTTCCCGGAGCGCTTTATGGCACTCAAGGCTGAGCAGCAATCCGGTGCGCTGGCCGCATTGCAGTCGGTTGAGCCCAGTTTGCACCAATCCGTCCTTGACGAATGGGATGCCCGCTGCACGACAACCACCATTCGCAACCCCGCAGGCTATCTGTTTGGCATCATCCAGAAAGCCCTGCGCGGTGATTTCCGAGCCTGGGCTGGGCAGAAGGACAACACACAAACAACGCCCGCCACCAAACCTCGTGAAGCCCCCTCCCCACCGCAACCGCCTGCGGCGAACAGAGATGTCGCACTGGCGCATCTGGCACGGCTGCGCAAATTGCTGGATGCCCCCTGAGTCGGCCTATCCATCACCATCCATGGTTGTCTATACCCTGGGTATAGCTGCACACACAGCCTTCCAGATGAGACGAACACGACTCACACAAAAATAGCCATATATCGTCCACTGACGTCCACCGTCGCCTATACCCCGGGTATAGCTGCACACACAACCTTCCCTCGCAGGCAGTCAGGCGCTTCGCAAAACAGGCTGACCAGCAGTGCGGTTTCATGACTGACGGCCTTCCTGTTACAGCCGAAGCTGGCGACTCGTTTCACTACAGAGAGTCACATCACCATGGCCAACGAAAACAATGCCACCGAATCCTTGCAATTGAACCTGGGGTCATTGCGCAGTGCGATGTCACTGACCCTGCATACCCACCACGCGTCGCGTATCTGGCACGGACGCGCAGCCGCAGAAGGAAAACCCGGCATCGTCGGCCTGAACGGATTTGTCTCCATCATGAACAAGCTCAAGCGCGGTGCCGAGCAGGACGATCCCTACTCCGACTGGTGGATGCTGCGCATTGAAGACAAACTGACCCTCACCAAAAAACAGCTCCAGAACTTGCGCCAACAAGTGGATCAAGCACTGGCTGACGTACCACCCGCGCTGAGTATTGGTGAAAACATGAATGTGCAACCCGTCAAGCTGCCGCTATTCGTCTCCTCGCAACTGGGCTTTATGGCGGTCTATTTACTGGCCGACTACGACGATCTTGCCCGCCGCCTGATCCTGGCCCACCACACCGCACTGATTGACCGCTCAACCCTTGAACGCTGGCTCAACGATGGAGCCCATGCCCTGCGCAGTCTCTTCAGTCTGGCGCAGCAATACCGCTACTCCGGCACCCAGCGTGACGACTTTGCCGCCAACAATGCCGCAGCCCGTGCCGCAGTGGAAAAGTTCGGAGAACTGCCGCAGGACGTACTCGAAGGCACGCGCCGTTCACGCTTCGCACCACCTTTGATCCGGTGTGGACAAACGCATATGGCGTACTCAGGCAGCACGAATCAAACATCCTCACACGAGGACGAGTCTGCGGATGCCCCTGCCAGCGCCAGCGAAAAGCCAACCGAAGGTGCACAAAATAGCGAGGATGACCACGCATGAGCGCATCGACACGTTTCACCATGCTGGAACAGACCGCCTTCCAGCAGTTGGAACATGCAGGCTACCTAAAAGGCCTTTTAAAACCTTTTAAAGGTAAAGGGGCACTCGAAGTCTGGGCCAGCCAATGCGAGGCACTGCGCGACGACCTGATCGTGCTGGCGCAGCGGCAGATTCTGGCGCAGGCACGCAGCCATCCCTTCAACCTGCTACCGACGCAACTGGCCCAGCAAACCACTGGCGCAGGCACCACTTTTCTGCGCTGGCGCAACCTCGACCGCAGCAGCATGGGCGTAGCCCTGTGGCAAGAGGTGATGGTCAACCCGGCCACGCCACTCGGACTCATCAGTGATTTACATGCAATGGAAGTCCAGCGAGCCGTGCTGAACATGCAGATTAGCCTGTTGCACACACTCACACGCCAGGCCAGAGACTGCGCCAGCAAACTGGTTCATGCCGACGAAGTTTATCTGCGCCGGACAGGCCATCAGGCAGATCTGAGCCAGCCACATCCAGGTGAAGACCGCATGAAATATCCGGCATCGGTACAACGCCGTTGACGGTTTCCGCCTGCATTGTCTTTCCAGTGCGGGCCTTTCACATCAAGCAGGAGTCATCAATATGAGTACACATTTCAGCGGCGAGGGAAATATCGGCTCTGCGCCAGAATTCCACGAATATCACAACGGTAACGAAGAACCACGTCGGGTGTTACGCCTATCCGCCCAATATCATATCTGGGCATTCATGATTGTAGGACAACATCCATTCTACCGCTACACGCTGGACCTTAGAGTCTCGTACATAGCCAGCCTTCAACTGCCCCGAATGTTCCCTACCAATTAAATTCCATCATATGGTTATTTCTCCCGTTTTCCTGTCTATGTGCAGGCACACATCAACCCATGCCGAGCTAGAAGTCAGCACACAATCACATAATGATAGGGAGTGAAAATGTACGCCAAGAGCGTCATCTGACGATGCACCTAGTTTGCTGAGGTAAAGAAATATCGCCCCACCTCTGATTTGAACATTTATGGCTTTCGCAGCATTTAAAAAAAAATGAAAAAACCCTAATAGTGCATTTGACGTAACTGATGCATTTAATGAACTATTGAATCGCCAGTTATCATTCATGGCTTGAAGTTTAAGGATGTGAACTTTAAAAAAATGGCGTACTGGGCCTTGTTGTCAGCGCATAGCGTATGTCCGTTAGGCGTCAGGCCAGTAGTAATAGGCTGTATGCCGAGAATGTCCCTGAATAACTTTATGTTTTTAGATACAAAGACCTGTTAATGGGTGTTATTTCTTCCTTTATTTGCTGAGGTAAACACAATGAGTATCAATCCTTACGGCACGGATCTTTTCACCGCTTTCTACAATTCAAATGATGCCGAAATTGCTTCACAACTGGTTGAACAACGGCTTTCCGGTTCATTTAAAGACCATTCACCCGTGTTTGGCGCCGACCCCAGTAAAGCCGGGTTTGAAGCAAGCGTGCGGTTCATCAACACTGCTTTTAAGCAGGTCTACCACGTTGATCGAATGATCGAGCAGGGGGACACCGTGGTCGCAATCTGGCATGCAGAAGTGGAGCATGTCGGACAATTCCTTCATGTGGCGGCGACGGGCAGACATTTTTCCCTGAACGGCATTACAGCCTATTCACTTTCGGACGGTAAAATAACCGGGCACTGGGAGCAATTCGATCAACTCGCTATGCTACAGGCTCTCGACATCATTCCGACTTTTGGAAAGTAAGAAAGTGATGTGATTAATGCCCAGGGGAGATTTAGCCCGCCAGACCCAGGCAGGCTACCTCAAAACAGAACAGCCATGTATTATGTGATGCACAACGTGTGTCGGCTTAACCAACTAAACTGGATATATATGGGCGGCTATGACCTGCCATCATGTGGCGTCGCGAGATTTCTTTTATTGCTAGATGGCCCCTGGGCAACATTGATTGTGAGGGAATTGCTGCGCGGCCCTCAACGCTTTAGTGAGCTTCGAAAATCGCTCCCTGGCATCAGCGCACATACACTGACGCATCGGTTACGACGCTTTGAAAAAAGCGGACTGGTCATGCGTACGGCGTTTGCGGAAACCCCGCCGAGGGTTATTTATGAACTGACAGCGTTAGGGGGATCTTTAGAGCCAATATTACTGACGATGAATACATGGGGACAAAAGTTACCGGATGAAATGCTTTTGTCAGCGCTCACTGATAACAACGAACCATGAAGAATAAATTTTATATTCTTCATGGCGAGCGAAGATGAAATTAATCAGTCTTTATTAAAAAGAGGCTGATAAAATAGCTGCAATTGTACTTTATGATTTATGTACTTTCCAGATGACTGAAACAGTCAGTACTGATATTAATTTTATATGAACACAGGTTTATAGACATAAGCTGTGTCTCAGAGATTTATCTGAAGCCAGTATGCCTTGTTGTTATCGTTCTGAATGCTATGTGCAACGGAAGCAACTGTATTGGTGAGTCACGATGAGTCTTATCAGATAGGATTTGTCATCTGTAAATAATTTACTATTCCGCGACCCAGTTAACTATAGAGAGCATGAAATGAAAATTGCCTTAATAGCACCAACAGGAAAAATTGGATTTGAAATTGCCAGGGAAGCTATCCGTAAAGGTTATACCGTCATCGGAATTGTCAGAACTGAACGCGCTGTTCCCAAAGGGCTCGAAGGAATTCAGCTCAAGGTCATCGATATTTCAGATACCGCTGAGTTTGCAAATGCTATCCGTGGTGTGGACGTTCTTGCTAGTGCATATGGGGTACATGGCGAATACATTGGTACTTTAGTTGAGGCCGCTCAGTCTATAATCAGTGCTGCCCACGCTGCAGAGGTTAAGCGTGTTATTGTTGTTGGTGGCGCGGCAAGCCTGGAAGTGGCTCCCGGTGAAAAGCTGCTTGATGCACCGTACTTTCCCTCCGATTATTATCCTTATGGTTTAGCCCATGATAAAGCATATAAAATTTATCAGGCTTCAACTGATTTAAAATGGACGTTCTTTTCTCCCCCGGCGGAAATTGGCCCCGGAGAAAAAATCGGTAATTATCAAACAGGAGGAAAAGAGCTTTTAAAAGGCGCTGATGGAAATAGTCATATATCTTATGCTGATTATGCGGAGGCGTTTGTAAATGAGATAGCTCAGGGGAATTATATCAACAGCATTACGACAGTAGCTTATAAATAACTTGACTCGGGAGCAGAGACGGTATTTTTCTCTGCCCCACTTTGTTTATAACACGATGCTGATTGTGATGAATAATGTTAACCGTCTTTATCTCCGCTGGAGCAGCGATGTGCATTATTTGGCGAACAGCAGACACAGACTTTTTTCAGCCAGCTTAGTTCCCGAAGCTGACGTTTACTAAAAAGCAACAGAACTGCACGACACAGGGTACATGGCGCTTACATGGCGGCAATAAAGCATGCTTACAGTTCCTGCAGAGACAGGATTAGCATCTCATTCATTTCATGCACAGCCTCTTTGCACCAGCGATAGTGGGTCCATTTAAGGTTGATACCTTTGACCAGACTCACCGAATGCTTCGGCATATCAGATTAGAAAATCAAATACGGTAGTTCGCAATCCATATTCTTTATAAGTTTATATTCTTGATACAGGAATACTCGACAGCATGATTCACGTGCCGAGAGAATTCCATGAAGCTATTTCTGTGCGAGAAGCCCTCCCAGGGCAAAGATATCGGACGTGTACTGGGTGCTACCCAACGAGGCAAGGGTTGCTTCACCGGTTCAGGTATCACCATAACCTGGTGCATCGGTCATCTCGTTGAAGCAGCACCGCCCGATGCCTATGGCGAGCAGTACAAACGCTGGTCTATCGAGCAATTGCCTATTATCCCCGAGCGCTGGCGCGTCGACGTCAAATCCAAGACCGCCTCGCAGTTCAACGTCGTCAAAGACCTTCTGAGCAAGGCCACCGAGCTGGTCATCGCAACGGATGCTGACCGGGAAGGCGAGTTGATTGCACGTGAGATCATCGAACTGTGCGGTTATCGCGGTCCCATCCAGCGGCTCTGGTTATCGGCGCTAAACGATGCGTCGATACGCAAAGCACTGGCAACGCTCAGGCCATCAAGCGAAACCCTGCCGATGTACTTCTCGGCCTTGGCCCGTTCCCGCGCAGACTGGCTGATTGGCATGAATCTCAGTCGCCTGTTCACCGTTATGGGGCGGCATGCCGGTTACGACGGCGTCCTCTCCGTGGGACGGGTACAAACCCCAACGCTGAAACTGGTTGTCGATCGCGACCGCGAGATCGCATGCTTTGTCTCTGTACCGTTCTGGGCAGTCGAGACTACACTATCGAGCGAAGGTCAATCTTTCACTGCAGCCTGGCTTGCACCAGATACAACAACAGACGATGCCGGCCGCTGCCTGCAGGAACCCATAGCCCGGCAGGCGGTGGAGCGCATGCGTTCGGCGGGTAGCGCACAGATCACGTCCGTCGAAACTGAACGCATGCGTGAAGGCCCGCCGTTACCCTTTGATCTGGGCACGCTGCAGGAAATCTGTTCAAAACAGTTGGGTCTGGACGTGCAGGAAACCCTGGAAATCGCTCAGGCACTGTACGAAACTCACAAAGCGACAACGTACCCGCGCTCAGACTCCGGCTATCTGCCCGACAGCATGTTCGCCGAGGTGCCCACCGTACTCGACAGTCTTCTCAAGACCGATCCTGGCCTGCGACCGCTCGTTGACCAGCTAGACCGCAACCAGCGCTCACGTGCCTGGAACGACAGCAAAGTCACGGCGCACCACGGCATCATTCCCACGCTCGAACCCACCAACCTTAAGGCAATGAGTGACAAGGAACGGGCAGTCTATATGCTGATCCGTGCCCACTATCTGGCGCAGTTTCTGCCGCAACATGAGTTTGACCGCACCACTGCACGCTTATCCTGTGCGGGTGAAACGCTACAGGCTGTCGGCAAGCAGGTCGTCGTCATCGGGTGGCGGCAGGTGCTCACTGAGCCCAGGCCAGACGATGATGGCGAGACCACTCCGCGCAGCCAGGTTCTGCCAGCGCTGCATGAAGGTTTGTCTTGCCAGATCACTGGAATCGACTGCAAAGCGCTCAAGACATCGCCGCCACGTCCTTATACCCAGGGCGAACTGGTCAAAGAGATGAAGGGCGTTGCTAAATTGGTTGCCGATCCACGCCTGAAGCAAAAGCTGAAGGACACCACGGGTATCGGCACTGAGGCGACTCGCGCCAATATCATCAAAGGATTGCTTGACCGTGGCTACCTGCAGAAGAAAGGCCGTTCGGTACGTGCCTCCGATGCGGCCTTCACACTCATCGACGCCGTTCCCGGTGCCATTGCCGATCCCGGCATGACCGCCATCTGGGAACAGGCGCTGGACATGATCGAAGCCGGTCAGCTCACTCTTGATGTCTTCATCGACAAGCAGTCAGCCTGGATCACGCAGTTGGTACAGCAGTATCGAGGAGCATCGCTGTCTATCAAGGTGCCACAGGGACCTGCATGCCCAGAATGCGGCACCGCTATGCATCAGCGTACTGGCAAAAGCGGGCCATTCTGGTCTTGCCCTCGCTATCCTGACTGCAAAGGCTCTCAGCCTATCGACAACGGCAAACACAAACGTGCTATGCCGCGCAAACGTAACAGCAGCACACGGGCATCCTGAACCGCCCTGAACCCAAAAGCCATGCCACATCTTCAGTGATGGCATGGCTCCACCCCGCGCCCATGCGGGAATCCCCGCGCACCAAGCCTTCTACTAAACAGTGCGCACTTCGCTATGCTCCGGCAGCGAGGCAGAGGGCAACTCGTCCACGGATCGCACCAGACGCTTTCCCTCTTCTCCAGTACTTCCGCCTTCCTTGAAGGGTTTCCTGATGCCTTGTTTGAGAGGCCAGACATCAGGAAACCCTTCGGGGATGACGGTATTCGTTGCCGCGCCCAACGGCGAAAAACTGGGCTCCCTTTGTGTGTGGATACATGCCAGAGGATTCCGGCCACAACCACGATAACGGCCGGGTGCGATTGCTGCGACAGTGAATGGTTTTGACGACGACCACATCCTGAAACAGCCCACAGGTGGTTTATTCCTACCAAGTCGGAGGCCAGCAGGTCCCCGACACTTTTTCTCCTGATTTACGACACACACGGTTGGGCCTGTGGCCCTGAACCAAAAAACAGGAGACCCCATGAACATGCAACCTACACCCCATGTACTGCAATTCGGCAGCGTCTGCAGTGGCATCGAGGCAGTCAGCCTCGCCTGGGAACCACTGGGTATGAAAGCCGCCTGGTTTTCGGAAATCGACCCTTTCCCGTGTGCCGTGCTCGCACACCGCTACCCCCATGTGCCCAACCTCGGCGACATGACGCACATCGCCAACCAAGTACACGCTGGCGAGGTCATCGCCCCAGATATTCTGGTTGGCGGGACACCTTGCCAGGCGTTCAGCATTGCCGGCGCACGACGGGGACTGAGCGACCCTCGCGGTGCCTTAACCCTCAGCTACGTGGAGCTTGCCAATGTCATCGACCAAATCCGTCTCAAAAATCATCAGTCCCCCACCACGATCGTCTGGGAAAACGTCCCTGGCGTGCTCAGTGACCGCTCCAACGCCTTTGGCTGCCTGCTGGGCGCACTGGCCGGAGAAAGCCATGCGCTCAACCCGCCAGGGGAAAAATGGGCGCACGCAGGTCACGTGTCTGGACCCCGCCGTCGCCTCGCGTGGCGGGTGCTCGACGCCCAACACTTCGGTGTCGCCCAGCGCCGCAAGCGTGTGTTTCTTGTGGCAAGTGGTCGAGACGACCTCGATCCCTGCGAAGTACTTTTTGAGCACGACAGCGTGCGCGGGCATTCTTATGCGAGCAGCTCGCCGTGGCAAGAAGCTGCCCGCGCTGCTGGAGCAGGCCCTGCGACAGCAAGCGACTATGTCGGACTGAGCCCCTATGACAAGGTGGTCACAACATTCAGTTTCGCTGGCGGTACAGGGCCAGTCAACGTGGCGGCCTGCCTGATGGCAGCCGGTTCCAAACATGACATCTGCACCGAGAACTTCCTGGTGCAGTCGATGGCAGGCTCCCTCAGCCATACACTGAACCCGGCAACGCATGGCAAAGACTACAGGGAAGATGGTGCCAACAAAGGTATCCCGATGATGGCCTTTACCGCTCAGGACTATGGCGCGGATGCCGTAAAAGACGTCACCCCGACATTGCGGACCAGGGCCTGGCCTGCCATCGCCTTTGCACAGAACGGGCGTGGCGAACTGCGCCTGGAATCGGGTCACGGCCAGATCGCTGGCACGCTGCTCGCCAGCGGCGGAAAGCCCGGTCAGGGCATGCCAACCGTGTTCGGCGTCACCCCGCCTGACGCGCACTTCCATTACACGCCTCTTGAGCATGATGGAAAAAACTGGCAGCAATGGAAGGTCAGGCGGCTCATGCCCGTCGAATGCGAACGCTTGCAGGGCATGCCGGATGGCTGGACGCTGGTGCCGTATCGCGGCGGCAAACCTGCTGCTGATACCCCCCGCTACAAAGCGATCGGCAACTCCATGGCCGTACCATGCGTGGCCTGGCTGGGTCAGCGTCTGCTCCAAGCATTGCAGACACCCAAGTGACATCACGCTAACCAATACGGGCACGTCCTGATGCGTGTTGTTCCACACGCACGCACCGTTGCCACGTCATGCTGAATACATGTTCGCCGGCGTAGCTGGCAACATCCCAGGCAGTCAAGGCCATCAAGACTGCGACACGCCGACGGTGTGTTGGCTTTCGTTATTTTCTCATTCCACCCATAGGGGCTCTCCTCCCTTGTGGCTGGGGAGCTCCTTTTTTTGGAGACTTTCCCATGGATCATCAAACCATTCGCAATCAGATGCAGTCATTGGTGCGTGACCACGTTCCTTCCAATGCCCGCAGTTTCAGGTTCAAAATTTTTGACGGCCAGCCCAAGGTGTCGACACTGGGCTTTCACATTGATCCCAAGCCTTTTGAAGGAAAGATCATCGCCAGGACGGAGGATGCCATTGTCGTCAAGACGGGTCGAATCGAGTTCGCCGTGCTTGACCGGACGCTCGTGACCGAAGATCCAGACGAAGGAGCCAAGGTGCAGGTCGAACCCTACGCACGGCATCGCTTCGACGGTCTTCGCGCAGACACCCCCGAAGAGCGTACCGAATACACCGCTGATGGCAAGCCCTACAAGCTCCAGACGTATGTCCTCGGCTCCGCCCCCGCCAAGCTTCCGATCCCGCAACCCCGCTGCCCGGAGTTACAGGAACTGATCAGGCAACTGGAGGAGCTGCCGGCACCGGATGGTTTTCGTCGGATTACGCACCTGCTGGTTGATGCGGGGGCGCGGGATTTCACCTGGGTTGATCCACTGCCCAAGGACATCATCGCTACACCACCGGCTATCAGCTTCAACACAAGCACGGCGAAATTCAATGGCCGCGTCACTGTGCAATACGAACGCGCCGACGACCTCTATGCCGTAGTGCTGAGCCACGATGGAGAGTTGGTTGAACAGGTTGACGGTGTGTTCTTCGATACCCTCGGAGACGTACTGTTCAGGCTGATCGACGATGACAGTTGGCGTCGCATACGTGTGCGCACCATTCAAAAGCCGCTGCGACGCAAGTCATGACGCGACAGACAACCCGTCTATACGGTGGTTATCTGACCAGCATCGTTTACTTATCGCACCTCGACTGGGATACGCACCAATCCCCCGCCCCAGACAACACTTCTTCACTGTGTTGCCCGGCATACCATCCTCTCAGGAGTAACGTGTATGACTTTACGCTTCAAAGGAGCCGAATTGCGGCCCGTCATCGCCGAGGCTGTTGCCAATCAGTGCCGCATCATCCTGGTCAAGGATCAGGGTGTTTACTGGCTCGCCGAGCATGGTGAACGCCATCCCGATGGGCGTCAAAAGCTGATCGCCTACGCAATTGGCTGCAACCCTGACGTTGCGCCCTTCGACGACTGGTGGGAGCGTTCACGCGCTGAGTTCGGTGGCGATGATTTTGGTGAGTTTTTCGAACCTGGCGACAGGGTGTTTACCGGCATCCTGGATGGTGCTGGTGATCTCGAAGTGTCCGCTACCGCAACACAGATTTTCCTGCAAGTTGTCGCGACAAGCCCCGATAGCAACTGACCTCCGTCTCCCATAGCCCCTTTATGGGGCTTCTTCCTCTCCAGTCCACTATGTACCATCCTGCCAGCTATCACCCAAAGATTTCCCTATTCCTCACATTTTCAGGAGCAACGCCCGCCAGTATCAGCGGTTTCGATAACGACTACCTTGGCTCACATCAGTAGCCCCATACAAGACTCCAGGAATGGGGAGTCCCCCAGTCCGCATTTCTTGTCGCCTCGCCATTGAGGCACAAGCAGTCTGTCGGCATGTTTTGCTGACGTTGTCAGCGACATGCCACGCAACCACGGTCTCCAAGGTTGCGGTGCGGCAAAAACCGCATGACCGAGCCAGTTCGCACAGCATCCTCGCGCGGACGACCACCGGCTTCTACCGGTAGTGGATGCATTCGCCTTATCAACCCATCGCGGGGTGACACACCCTCGCCATCGGGCCTGGTGTGTCTCCGCTTCATTTTCAATGGAGATTTCACCATGACTCATTCTACTTCAGGCGAAAAGGCCTATTTCGATCTGCACACCGAAGGTTACGGTCGTCTGCAACGCGTACGGGAAGTTCCCGTGCGGGGTGGCCGACGTGCTCAACCCTTCCTGGCCTGCACCATCGCAGCGCTGGTCGGCTCGGCCCAAGAACCGACCACCCGCTATTTTGATGTCAAAGTCACAGGTGCCGAGGCTAAAAAACTGGTCGAACACTATGTCGGCATTGATGATCCAAAGCAGCGTCCGATGATCAAGTTCCGGCTGGGGGATCTGTGGAGTGATGCATTCATTCGCCCCAGCGGTGAGCGCAAGGGTGAACCGGCAGCCAGTCTCAAGGGACGACTCCTGAAAGCTGAACTGATCGACCCTGCCGCACTGCAAATAATCGAACAGTACGAGCTGGTCACTCGGGGCATTGGCTACCTCAATCGGCCCAAAGACGTCACACCGAAGAAGGGTGATCCGTTCCTCGCATGCACCATTGGTGCGCTGGCCGGGCCTGTCGAAGAACCGGAATACCGGTACATCAACACCATCGTGACCACACCGGAGGCTCAACATCTGGTGCGCCGTTGCGTGCAGGCCGTCGAGGCTGAGCGCAAGGTACTGGTGGCCTTTCGTCTCAATGACATGAAAGCTGATCCGTACCTTCGCACGAAGGGCGAGCATGCCGGCGAGCCGGCTGCGAGTCTGGAGTCCAAACTGATCCATATTGGCCTGATCAAGATCGATGGCCAATTGGTCTATCCCACTGCCAATCAGGCTCCCTCTTCCGAGCATGCTACAGCGGTATCCACTGCGTCAGAAAGTTCTGATAACAGCGTGGATATGCAGTCTACGACGCCCAGTATAACCGAACCTGAAGCGCAATCCTCGGTAGAAGAAGAGCCCGCTCTCGTCACGTCACGCTAAGCCGATCGGCAAGACCTCACATTGGGGTCTTGTCTCTTTTCCCAAGGTTATCGGTAGTACAACGCATCCCAGGAGATTATCCATGGCTACAGCAGCCGTTCAATCCGCTCCCCCCATCATCGTTCGCGGCCAACTCGCAATCCGCACAATATCCGGTCGTAACGGTCGGTTCACCGTCGGTCGTCTCACCACTCACCTTGGGCTGTTCCATGTCAAAGATCCCGAATTGGAGCAGTATCCCGAAGGAAAGTATGAGGGTGAATTTGCGATTCGATATATTTATCCGAAAGCCTATCCTGTCGGCGACGGCATGCGATTCGAGATCCGGGCCAACCTGGATGGCATGACCTTGTCTGGTATCGACAAACTCAGCAAAGCAGAGGCTCGCGCCTTCGCCACGCAGGATGTCGATCCGCTTGATGAGGAATCGGGTACTCAACCCGTACCCACGCCAACCGCAACGTCCAAATCCAAGGCCAGGCCTGCCCCTGTACAAGCCACCCAGGACCCACTGGTCGACACCACGCCATTCAGCGTCGATGCACCCTCCGCGACTGTAGCGGCCTCGGACAATCCCGATAGCGATGATGCGGCATTGTTCGGCATCCTCTGGCCGCTGGGTGAATCGGTGAAGCTGGACGCAACCATTGACCGCCGCACGTTGCGCCTGCAAGTCGCGCGGTTGAGCCAGTTGAGCTATGCGTTCGACGCCACGGCCCAGCAGTGGAACCGCCAGTCTGAATCCCTGACGACCTGATTCATCCAGCCACCGCTGCGCGCTTTTCCCACCCGCCGGGGTCTTCCCCGCAGGGGAGGTTCCCGGTCTTTTCATTTCAGGAGCCTTACCATGAGTCGGCACTATTTCACTACCTCTCACCAGGGTCTTCCCACCACCCTCTACCTCGGCTGGGATCGTCCGATGCAGTACTTCTTTCTCGTCATTGAGAAACCGGAAGAACCGGTCGAGGAAGACACGTGTGACGAACACGACATCTATCTGTACAGCAACCTGCAAGAGCGTGATCCATTTGGCAATGGCCTGGATTACTACCGTGCCGTGTTGCTGCATTTTCAGATCACCGTGCCCGAGAGCATGTTCAGCGAAGTTCTGCGTGATGCCGAAAACAATGTCGGCAACCGTGTAGTCATTCATCAGGCTGACGGTTCGTTCGCCGAACGTGAAAGCTGAACGGCTCACGCGCTTTCATCCCCTTGGGGCAACACGGCCCCAAGGGCGGTGTTGCCCCTCAATTTTTTATTGAGGACACCACCATGCCCGAATCTTCATTACAGCAACCGTTGTTCCGCATCGACGAATGTACTGACCTGATGGTCGATGCCTGCGTCTGCCGCGAGAATGGCGATCTGGTCTTTGTCTCAATCTGGGCGCGGGATACTGCTATCCAGCAATTTATCGCCCGACTCACACTGGGCCGCGATGACGATGGACTGAACCAGTTTCACCTCATCACAGAGCACGGCGGCTCCGTACCTGTGTTCATCCCTTCGGTCGAGCGCCTTGAAAAGCGTCTGACCCGCAACTATCGCCGCACGCTGTTTGGATCGCTCACCAATCTGTGGCTGTTCGACCAGCGTTGCATCTGCCCTGACAAGAGCACAGCCAGCGCACTGGCGCTACTGCCGCGCTCTGCTGCTGAACCGACCGTTCGCTTGTGGCAACTCGTCAAAGATACATGTCCGCTGCCATTGCTCGACCACTGGCAAACGCCCGTGCTGGAGTTACTGCGCAGCCGCGACATGCTCCATGAGCTACCGATCGCTCTCGGGCCGCTGCAGGGCTTTCGCCTTGGACTGGACGTGCCAGCACTCACCGATGCGCTGGGCGAGCTTATTCGTAACGGCGTTCTCACGGCCTACCCCTATCCGTCACAGATCTGGACACCGCACGCGGTGGTCTGATCATTTCACGGCAGGCGCACCTTACCAGGCACCTGCACGTTCTTTCATCATCGCCAGACAGGAGATCCCTATGGCACTCATGTTTCCCCGGCTCGCCAGAAATTTTGCCAAAAATGGCTATTACCCTACCGATGAGTCCACGCTCGAACGGACACTCGCCGCACTGGCTCCCAGCGATGAGCCCATGTGCATTATGGACCCTTGTGCAGGCGAAGGCGTTGTGATTGCCGAAGCCGCCCATGCCCTCGGGCTTGATCACACCCGTTCGTACGCTGTCGAGTACGATCAGGAGCGCGCCAGCCATGCACGGTTGTTGGTCGATCACTGCATCCATGCCGACCTGATGGATACCCTCATCTCGCGTCAGGCATTCGGTTTGCTTTGGCTCAATCCACCGTACGGCGACTTATCCAGAGATGCCAACGGCAACATCGGCTACGACGGTAAGGGCCGGCCCCGACTGGAAAAGCTGTTCTACCAGCGGACACTGCCCTTGCTGCAGTACCACGGTATTCTCGTTTTCATCATTCCGTTCTATGTGCTCGACCAGGAAATGGTGGGCTGGCTCACACGCCACTTCGCCGACCTGCGTGTCTTCCGTGCGGTAGATACACAGTTCAAACAAGTGGTGCTATTTGGTCGTCGTGCTCGCCAGCGCGATCTGGCGAGTGAAGACGTGAAGTCCACCCGCGCCCGGTTGTTGCAAATCGGGCAGGGAGAACAGGACGCAGAGGAATTGCCGCCCGAGTGGACGTCGCTTCCCTATATCGTGCCAGGCACCCAGGCCGAACCCGAGCATTTTTATCGCATCAGCATGGAGCCGATGCAGTTCGCCGAAGAAGTACAGCGTCTGCGAGGTTTGTGGCCAGCGTTCGAGACTCACCTCGGTGCCGCGCAGCAGTCGCTGCGCGCGCCTGCTCGTGCTTTATCTGAATGGCACCTGGCATTGGCCCTGGCAGCGGGTGCGATCTCCGGCGTCGTGCAGTCCCAAAGCGGCCGCACACTTGCGGTCAAGGGTGACACCTACAAGCAGAAGGCGACAAGCACCGAGTATTGCGAACGCGATGACGGTTCAATCGCCGAAACGCGCATTCTCACCGATAAGTTCGTGCCCGTCATCAGAGCATGGGACCTGTCTCCCAACTCAGCCACGCTGGGACGGATTCTCACCATCCATTAATCCCCGCAAGGGGAAGCAGTACCACCTACACACTGCTGGCCACTGAACCCGAGTTCAACACCAGCTCATTTCTCTTACCCATCAGGGCATACATCGCCCCTGGGCGGTGCATGCCCCATTTTTTGGAGCATCACCATGAGCATACAAATCGAAGCGGCCCCTGCCGTCACGCAATCACCCGAAACCGGTGATCTGTTCGGCCCTGCGAACGACGAACTCTCCATCAGCATGCAGGATTTCGTCAGCGAGTTCGGGGATGAATTGCTCGACTCTCTCAACCGGGCCAATCCACCGGTCTACAACGGTGTGCCACGTGCAAACCGACAACGCATTCTTGCCAGTCTCAAGCGACAGTTATTCCCCGCCCAGGCTGAGGTCGTGCATGCAGCGGCCGAGTTGCTCGTCAATCAGGGCGAGCGCGCGGCCATCGTCAATGGTGAGATGGGGACAGGAAAAACCACTGTCGGCATCGCGCTGGCGGCGGTACTCAATGCGGAAGGCTATCGCCGCACACTCGTGCTCAGCCCACCGCACCTGGTCTACAAATGGCGACGGGAGATTCTCGAAACCGTCACGGGAGCCAAAGTCTGGGTGCTCAACGGCCCGGACACGCTGCTCAAACTGATCAAGCTGCGCGAGCAACTGAACGTGCCAGCCGATGGACAGGAATTTTTCATCATTGGCCGTGTGCGCATGCGAATGAGCTTCCACTGGAAGCCTGCATTCGTTCGCAAACGCACCCGTCACGGCACCGTTGGGCTTTGCCCACACTGCGGCACCATGGTTAACACCCTTGATGGTGAGCCCGTCAGCGCACTGGAACTCGACGCAGAGGAAGTGCGTCGCAAGTGTGGCGTTTGCAAAAGTGCCCTCTGGACACTGATGCGACCACGCAGTTTGTCAGGCAGCGATCAATCCGCAGCAGTACTGCGGGCGCTGAAACGCATTCCGACCATTGGTGAAGCCACAGCCGCCAAACTGATGAAGACCTTTGGCGATTCATTCCTGGCCTCGATGCTTGGGGACAACTTCCACCAGTTCATCAACCTGATGGACAATCGAGGGGAGTTGGTCTTTTCAGACCGGCAGGCTCAGCGCATGGAACGCGCCATGTCGAGTATGGAGTTCGGCTTCGGTGAGGGCGGCTATCAACCCAGCGAATTTGTGAAGCGGTATCTGCCGCAAAGCACATTCGATTTGCTCATCGCCGACGAAGCCCACGAGTACAAGACAGGCGGTTCCGCACAGGGTCAGGCCATGGGCGTTATTGCGGCCAAAACCCGCAAAACGTTGCTGCTCACCGGCACGCTGATGGGAGGCTACGCTTCCGATCTCTTCTATCTGCTGTTCCGAGCACTGCCCGGACGTATGATCGAAGACGGCTACCGACCCAGTACCAGTGGCAGCATGAACGCTGCGGCAATGGCATTCATGCGGGATCATGGCGTCCTCAAGGACATCTATTCCGAGAGCGACGGCCCGGCCCACAAGACCGCAAAAGGCTCGAAGGTCACCGTCAGAACCGTCAAAGCGCCAGGGTTCGGCCCCAAGGGCGTGCTGCGCTGCGTTCTGCCCTTCACGATTTTCCTCAAACTCCGAGACATTGGTGGCGTACTGCCCCCGTATGACGAAGAGTTCAGGGAAGTCGCGATGGACGCCGAGCAAAGCGATACCTACAGCAAGCTCGCTGCCAGCCTGACGGCTCAGCTTAAGGAAGCCCTGCGAAAGCGGGACACCACCTTGCTGGGCGTGGTGCTCAATGTGCTGTTGGCCTGGTCTGACTGCTGCTTTCGTACCGAAACCGTTCGCCATCCGCGTACGCGAGAGGTACTGGCATTTACCCCTGCCCAGTTCAACGAGCTGCAGGTAATGCCCAAGGAGCGGGAACTGATCGACATCTGCAAGCAGGAGAAGGCAGAGGGGCGCAAGATCCTGGCCTATTCTGTCTACACAGGCACGCGAGATACCACCAGCAGGCTGAAAATACTGTTGGAGCAAGAAGGTTTTCGGGTTGCGGTATTGCGCGCAAGCGTCGATGCCAGTCGCCGTGAAGACTGGATTGCAGAACAGCTCGACCGTGGCATCGATGTCCTCGTCACCAACCCGGAGCTTGTCAAAACAGGGCTGGATCTTCTGGAGTTCCCCACGATTGTGTTCATGCAATCAGGGTACAACGTGTACACACTGCAGCAGGCCGCACGACGCTCCTGGCGTATCGGTCAGAAGCAGCCGGTGAAGGTGATCTACCTGGGGTATGCGGCCACGTCGCAGATGACGTGCCTGGCCCTGATGGCGAAGAAGATTCTGGTCTCTCAGAGCACGTCAGGAGACGTTCCTGAGTCAGGACTGGATGTGCTTAATCAAGATGGCGACTCTATTGAAGTCGCCCTGGCCCGGCAACTTGTCGCGGCCTGATATTCCTGTTTGCCGGCGTTCCGCAAGGATGCCGGCTTTTTCACATGACACGTTGCGCTGCGGTGGTGAAAACTGCCCAGAGACAGCGAGCTTGTTCGTCATAGCAGCCCAATCCTTCGCGTACCATCTAAAACAAAGAAAGTACAACATCAGATACAAGGGAAGATGCTCCGCTTTGCAACTCATTGCGGATGTTCGAATGTGTAGGGTGGGGAGCTTTTATGCACGATATAGCGACTCTCACCCGAAGGTTTTGAGCGGGAGAACTTTATTGTTTGCCGCTTTACTTCCCCCCCTTGTATTCTGGCTTAGAGACCCCATAAGATCGTAAAGCACACGCACGCAATGATACGGATGTCTCAAGGAGATCAAGTGGGAAAACAAGAAAACGCTAAGGTTGCCACTGGCCGTTACAACACTGATGAGGTCACAAAACGTGTTGTTTGGATCCAATCTGCGGGTCATTGTGAGCTTTGCGGAGTGGATCTTATGCACGACTATCGTGCAGGAAAGCCAATGAGGTGGGGCGAAGTGGCCCATATTTTACCGGCTAGTCCCAAGGGCCCTAGGGGTCGCGATGATCATGACGAGACGAAGGCTGAGTCGCTTACCAGCGACACAGCAAACCTCATGCTGCTCTGCCCAACCTGTCACGACAAGATCGATCGCGATGCTGATGGATATCCAGAAAGCGACCTGAGCGGGCTTCATCAGGCTTATTTGGAGCGTGTCCGGCTGGCAGCAACCACTCCTGACGGAGGAAGAGCTATTCCAGTAATTGTACAAAGCCAGCATTTCGCGACAATTAACGATATCCCTGTTCGTGATCTATTGGTTGCAATGTCCTCAGAGGGACTGACTGCATTTGATCACCCCATCAAGATCACTTTTCCTGCCCCAAGCCATCGGGGCCGGGACGCCCATTACTGGCAGAGCATTCAGGATAGCGTTCAGCATCAATTAGAGCATCAGCTAACGCGTCGTGGCGGAACCTATGGTGATGCTCCTACGTTGGCAGTGGTGGGCTTAGCAGATATTCCTGCGTTGATAATGCTGGGACAATCCTTAGGTGATCGATCCAAGCGCCTGCTCTTCTCGTACAACCGAGAGCACCAGCTACGTTGGCCTAATCAGTCAGCTGAACCACCAAAATTTCTGTTTAGCCCCCCTATGGATGGAGAGGGGCCGATTGCTCTGGTACTGTCTATTTCCGCTCAGGTTCCACCTCGCGATGTCGAAGAGGCTCTGCCTGGTGCGCGTATCGCAGAGTTGACTATACCCGAACCCAGTTACGCGATGGTTCAGAATCGTCGCGTAATACACGCGTTTCGCGACGCGCTACAAACACATTTGAGCCAGCTAGAGGCCATGACTGCAGACACAATCCATGTGTTTGCGGCGATTCCCGCTGCTTTGGCAATTGAGTTCGGTGCCTTGCTCACAACGCAACACCAACACGCTTACCTGATTTTCGATCGAGATAAAGACAACCACAACAGGTTCACGCCAACACTACATTTGGGCCACCAAGCCCAGGAGGTTCGTTGATGTCCATAAGCAATGAACAAACCAAGCGCGGGAGCTGGGAGCACTTTCTGCTCCGCGCCGCGAGGGAGATCTCACTGTCGGAAGCACAGTACAAGAAGATCAACAACCGGTACTCTAAACTGGAGCGGATCCTCAACGCATCCGACAATCCACTACTGGCGGAAGCACATATTTTTGTCCAAGGCTCCATGCGCCTGAAGACGACGATTAAACCCGTTTCCGGAGCCCCCGAGGATCTGGACACCATCGATGCGGACGCCATTATTTGGCTCCCCCATGCCCAGGGAGCTGGGGCTCAAGAAGTTCTTGATGCTATTGAGGAGCGCTTCAAGGCTGGCAGCCGTGTCCAAGAAGAAATCAAACAGCTACGTCGGGGTATCCGGATCATCTATGCCGATGAGAATCCTGGCTTCCATATTGATGTCACACCGGCGCGTGCCATCAATGGGAATTCTCAGAGCAATGGCGAAGGTAAGCTGGAAGTGCCAGACCGGGTAACTGGCTGGAAGGCGAGCAGCCCGATCCCCTACTCCAACTGGCTGCAAGTGGCTTCAAAACAGACGATTTCGTTGGAGCATCTGGTCGTCGCAAAAAGTCAACGCACCTTTGATGCTGCAACTCAGGATCCGCTGCCACAGTATGAGGACTACCTCGATCAAGACCCACTTCGAGCAACGATTAAGCTGCTGAAGCGACATCGAGATGAGTGGGCTATCCGCACCAAAAATGCAGACCATCGCCCGATTTCAGCAGTCATCACCACGCTCGCTACCCACGCCTACCTTGACGTGGCGAAAGAATCTCAGTCGGCACCGTTAAGGCCACTGGACGCCATTCTCGAAATCGTCCGGAGGATGACGGATCATATTAAACACAGGGGGAACGAATGCTTTGTCTGCAATCCAGCAGACAGCGGCGAGAACTTTGCTGAGAAATGGAATAGACCGCTTGATGGGCAGCGCTACCGCCGGGCATTCCAAGAATGGCACGAGAATGCTAGCGCATCAGTGTCGCTGGGGCTTGAAAGCTTCGATTCTGCCGAGGCTTTTGCCAAAGCAGTGAAGGAAAACTTTGGCATGGGCCCCGCATTCATTTCGGCAGTGAACAGAGAAATTCCGTCCAACTGGACGATGCCTGGCCGCCCGGACGGAACCACCCGAAACTCCACGTCGATGGGCGCCCTGTTTGGTGGTCTCAGCGGAACAGCGAGTTCTCAAGAGGATGTGAAGCCAGTTGGGCGTCTTGGTTGATCACACCGATACGCTTCTGCAGCAGGGTATAGCCGCACTGCGAGGCGCTCTTGGCGAAGATGCCGCACTGGCTCTGCTTCAGCCTGTTGCTACACGGGCTGACGAAGCTGCGAGTTACATCTTTCCGTTGCCAGTAGACTATACGGGCGCAGAGAGACGTTTACGCATCGGCTTTCCGAGGAATTTCCCCCGCAGCGGGCTGAGGCTTACTGTCGAGCCTTCGCCATGGCTTATATGGCCCCACGCCATGGAAGTCGAGCTTTGCCTTCATGGCTTCCAGGAGCGCCCAGTGATGGGCACCCCCGAATATGTTGTATCGGATAGCCTGGCTCGATTACGCAAGATCGTTAACCTATCCCGAATGGGATCATGCGCAGCTACCCGGGACGCCGAATTTCAGCGTGAAATCACGTCCTACTGGTCTAGGCAGCAGGGACTGTCACTACAGAACCTCATTCTTCTTGATCGCCCCCAAGCCGCCTCGAAGCTGTTTGCTCTAAGCGACCCTAGGCAAACATTGCCTTCTGGCCAGGAGACAGTCTGGCTCGCAACGGATCTGTCATCACTCAAAAAACACTGCAGGCGCACGATTGGACGTTCTCCAAGAATGCGTGCCCCGGAGACCCCTGGATTTTACGCGAAGCTTCAGAGTTATCCGGACCTACGTCTTCCAGCCCCAGAGTTACTGCTCACATGGCTCATGCCACACCTTACCCCTGAGGACAGCACTCAGCTGTTAGCTTGGTTCAATGAGCGTGGCTCGCTACCCAATCGTTGGATTGCTTTGGAGCTTCCAGGAGATTCCAATGCTCCAATCTACTGCCTGAACATTCGCGCATACGGCCCGCAGTTGGATAGAGGATCGAAGTTTTACCTGCGATCAGCGCGGCGCCGACCTGCAGTTGCGGTCAATTACCCCCCAGTTCTGATCCGAGCAACGACGCTGGATGTGCTGGATCGAACAGAAATCTTGTCTCGTGACCTCAGTGGCGTAGCGCAGAAACTTGAAGGAGCTCACGTCGTTTGCGTTGGCGTAGGCTCATTGGGTAGCACCGTTGCCCTACAGTTGGCTCGCTCGGGGGTTGGCCATCTGACACTCATTGACCCGGACCATTTGGTCTCGGCAAATCTTGGCAGACATGTGCTCGGTGCTGATGACCTCAGTCTCTCCAAGGCCAAAGCGCTTCAGGAGCAAATTCGCAAAGACCTGCCTACTACGGAAGTCACGGCGTTTGCAACCTTCGCCGAAGTAGTGATGTACAAGAATCCCGAAGTTTTTGATAAGGCGGATCTTGTGGTGGTTACTACCGCGGACTGGCAGTCGGAGGTGGCGCTATGGGGGGCCAAGTCGAATGGTGTCTCCTGGGGTTTACTCCAGGCCTGGAGTGAGCCTCATACACAGGTGGGACATGCGCTCCTAGCGCCATCTGGTGCATTTGATGCTCGAGGACTGTTCACAGACAACGGTGATTTTAAGCACAAGTTCACTGAGTGGCCGGAAGGTGGAGTCGTCGCTCTTCCCGCCTGCGGGGAGAGCTTCATCCCAGGAGGTTCTCTTGGAATGGTGAACATTGCTTCGATGGTTTCTCAAACTGCATTACGAGTGTTGAGCGGAAACATCGATAGCCCGAGCTGGGTCAGCAGCATCAATAGGCCTAATGATGTGGTGACGCTGGGAGGTAAATACCTTGGACCTGATCTACCTGCCGGAATTCAGCAGGCTCAGTTGGAGCGCCATTGGCCGGAGACATTGGAGAGAGGTAAATGACGACGATCGCCTGGCAATGGAGTTGGCCTGGGCTGAACACTCCTCTGTTGGTATCGCAGGAGGTCGCGAGTCTCCTGGAAAGCTATAGGCAGAAGCGCTTTGAAGTAGAGCGTGGGGGACAGCTATTCGTCGCCCCCTCAAGCGCTACCGGACTGGTACTCGCCTTGGCGACGCCCCCTCATAAAGATGATCGAGCAGGCAGGACTTGGCTAGATTTGAATGCTCATCGCTGCCGAAAGGAAATTGAGCAGGCTAATGCTGTAGGTCTCCGCTTGGTGGGGTACTGGCATACGCACCCACAAAGCATTCCTATGATCTCCCCCACTGATATCGGGAGTTTTTCTCGGTTCGCCGCGCACTACACCCAAGAACTGCCGCACCCGATGGCAATCATTGTGGGCAACTCCAGTAGCAGTGATGGCATAAAGGCTTGGTCCTTCAGGGATGGGCGGTATGTTGAAGCCACCTGGGGGCTCGGTTCGGATTAACGGTTACGTGCTTCTGCCAACATAAGAGCGAAAAGCTCCCCCTGAAACCGTGCGTCGTCTAGCGCATTATGGCTGGGTACGCTTATGGGGTTGAACCGAGCAGTCATCTGGGAGGATTTGGTTTCCTTCCAGAGGCATCCGGTAAGCCCCATGTAATACGCCTTCATGTCGATTGCGGTGAACCCAAAGGGGTTCATCCCAGAATACTTATGGAAATAGTAATTGATGAAGGACCAGTCGAATGGAGCATTAAGCCCCACGAAAATGACTTTCTGCTCTGCAGGACACACCTGAGTCAACCATTGCTCAAGCTTGAGCATCGCCACCTGCGGGGGAAGTCCTTCACTTTCGAGCGTACAGAGGTCAAGGCCTGTTACTGCCATGGCTTCCGGATCGTGCTTTAGGCCGTCAGGCTGAAGCTCGAGATAGATTGACTGAACTGGATCCGAGACAAGGCAAGCTCCTATGGAAAGCAGGCTATAAATGCCCGGTACCGGCCCAGAAGTCTCGACATCGACAGAGACATAAAGCTCATTGCTCATCAGTTTTCCTCTTAAATTTCGGAGAGAATTTGGGGGGAACTCCCGAAGCGTCATAGCCACTCAATGGCCATTTCTGACTGATAACTGACATTATAGAATTCCGTTCAAGTTTCTGTTACTTCTGCCTAAATAACTTTGCATATTACCGCTCCACTTTAACCAGACCATGGTGATTACCAAAGAACTGTGAGGCTACCTTCATAAACTGTTTCCCGGGAGTGTCTGAAATTCCCTGTTCCAGTCAATTCCACATATACCAGAACCGATTTCAGGCGGATACATCAGAACATGACGGCACGGATTCGTGCCGTCCGAACGCAGTCCTCATACTGCGGCCAAGTTGAACATCTTGCGCAATACGCCAAAGGGTTCGGCTCACCTCGGCCCGCTTGTAGGCCAGCGTCTTCATCAACGTGCCCACACCCGGACGCCTCACGTCCTGCACCATGACGCAAAATAGGAAGGCACCCAATCCGCATTCTTTGCTGATCAAACCCACGCCTCAGACGAAGGTAGCAGCTCATCGCCATAGAGAGCTGAACCATGTCACCCACACACTCAACCCGGCGGCTGTTCGTCAGTCATCTGCTGATCATTGCAGCCTTGAGCAGCGGATGCACAACAACCACTGCCCCGCCCCTCTCACCACCCATTAAAGCGGTCTCCTCGGTTCCCGACGCGACGCCGAACTTCATCCCAATCGTGCGCTACGGGCGCTATACCCTTGTAGAACTGGCACCCAACGCGGCACAGCGCGACCTGCTGCTACAGGTCATTGACGTGGCAATCCCCGAAGACGCCCGTGCCACCGTCGGTGATGGCCTGCGGCATGTGCTCAAACGCAGCGGTTATCAGCTCTGTGAAACAGCACAACCCCTCATTGAACTGTATTCACTTCCGCTCCCCGCCGCTCACCTGCACATGGGGCCAATGACCCTACGTGACGCTCTGCTGACCCTGGCTGGCTCAGCGTGGGATATGCAGGTCGATGACTGGGTGCGGCAGGTGTGCTTTGTACGCGCCAGCACAGATAGCGAGGTCGGTGCAGTTTCCAGCGACCTCCCGGCCGCCAAGGCAGGTAAAGCGACCCTGTCCGCAGGAGGTCAACCATGAACAACGCACCTACGAGGCTGAAGCGCACGGCAACCGCAGTCTCCTGGTTCCTGATCTATGCGTGGTTGAGTGTGCTCACTGTTTTTATCAGCCAGAGCTATCGCGCGATAGCCAACCTTGCTGAACGTGAACAGGTGGATGCCAGCGTGCGGCAAGTTCACGTACTGGAAGCAGGCATGGCAGAGCTGGCTGACAGCATGCAGGTACTTCAAACGCACACTCTCCCTGCCAGCGCGACAACCCTACGGGAATTACAGCAGAATCTGGAAAATCGCCTCGTTCAAATCGAGCAGATGCAGGAAAACCAGGCTTCCACACAAGCCGTGCAAACCCTTCGTGACGAGCTTGAGCGGCTCAAGTCTCAACAGGACGTTGCCCGTCCAAGCCCGCCAACCACCCACAGCACTGCCAGCCCTGCAGCGACAGCGCCCAGGAACATGCCATTTCCGCTCCGCATCTTGGGTCTGGAGCTGCGTGCGGGACAACGCATGGTCTCGCTGGTACCTGCCAGCGGAAAGCTGTCATCCACACAAATCCAGCTTGTGTCGCTCGGCGAAACCGTGGGCCAGTGGCGACTGGATGCCATTGAGGGTGACACCGCAATTTTCAGCCGCGCTGGACAGACGCGCCGCCTGGCGATCCCCTGATGGAGAAGACCATGAAACGCCTGATGACGATCCTTATCGCTGCTGCGGTGACCGCCCTTCCACTCCCCACGATGGCACAGCAGCCCACCACTATGGAGTCTCGTATCGTACCGACTCGGGTCGAACAGCACCGAGACGCGCACCTGGCCCAGGACTGGGGCCTGAACGCCGAAGAATGGCAGCGTTACCGCGAACTCATGGAGGGGCCGCTCGGCACATATTCACCCAACCTCGACCCACTATCAGCATTGGGCATCGAGGCACGCAGCGACGACGAACGACAACGCTATGCCGAACTGCAAGTACAGGCAGAAGCACATCGTGTTGAAAAGCTGCTGGCCTATCAACGCGCTTACGATGAAGCCTGGCAAAGGCTGAACCCCGGCATGCAGCGAGTGAACCTGCCGGATGCCGCCCCCAACAGCAACGCAATGACCGGCAGCGGCCGCACGGCAGTGTTCGTCAAAGAAGACTGCCTTACGTGCGCCGAGCACGTACAACGCCTGCAAGCGTCGGGTACTGAATTCGATCTGTACATGGTCGGCTCGCGGCAAGACGATGCGCGTATCCGCGATTGGGCCAAGCGTGCCCGGATCGACCCGGTACGGGTGCGTAATGGAGCCATCACCCTGAACCACGATGCCGGCCGCTGGTTGTCTCTGGGCATGCCCGGAGAACTGCCTGCCAGTCTCAGACAGATCAATGGTCAATGGCAACGCCAGCCCTGAACGCCATGCAGCGCCTGAATTTACTACTGGTGTACCTGCTGCTGACCAACCTGGCGCAGGCGCAGGAAATCCCTCCTCCCGCCTACCAGTTGGCCGCTCAACGCGCAGGTATTCCCTCCGTCGTCCTGTATGCGGTGGCGTTGCAGGAAAGTGGCGTGTACCGGAGAGAACGCATCGTGCCGTGGCCGTGGTCTCTGAATGTCGCCGGCCAGTCACGCCGATATGCCAGCCAGGCGCAAGCCTGCGCAGGAGTGCATCAGGCGCTACAAGACGTACCACCTACCCGCATCGACGTGGGCCTGGGGCAGATCAATCTCGGTTGGCAGAAGCACCGCTACGGCCAACCCTGCGAATTACTCGATCCGTACAACAACCTGGCTGTCGCGGCACAGATCCTCAAAGAGCAGCACACACCCGGCGAAGACTGGCTGCTGGCGATTGGTCGCTACCACCGACCCGCTGGAGGTGCTCCGGCGGCACGCTACCGCCGCAGTGTGTCGCAGCACCTTCAGCGCGTATTAGGGCCACAACAGCAATTGTTCGCCACGACTATCAGCAAGGAGACCTCCCCATGATGCCTCATATCGCTGCCGTATACGGCCTGCTCCTGACCCTCACCACCGTACCGCCGTTGCTGCACGCGGCACAACCGCCCATCGTGGTGAAAGACCTGGGCGGGGCATCCGCCCTGCCGTACTACGAAGCGCTCAGCCTTCAGGCACGTTCACCTGGTACGCCACGCCCCCCTATTGCACTCCCCTCGGTGCAGGTCAATCCAGCCACCGAAGCGGACATGTTGCCAGTGCGTAGCCCGAAACTCACACCCGGCACCGTAGCACGTCGGATCATTGACGCTCCTGGCCTGCAGCCGTTCTTCCTGGTCGGCGACGATGAAGCATCGCATGTGTGGCTGCAACGCCAAGGCGTATCATTGCGCGAGCGTGGTGCCATCGGTCTGGTCGTCAACGTAGAGACTGAGGACGGTCTGGTACGCCTGCGCACAGCCGCGCCGGGCCTGCAGCTTGCGCCCGTTGCAGCCGATGACCTGGCCGAACGCCTTGACCTGCGACATTACCCCGTGCTCATCACCAGCACGGGTATTGAGCAATAACACGATGGCACAGACTCAGCCGGTCGAGGTACTGCTGCGCCCCCCTGTGGAGCTCTACACTGTTGCCGTTTGTGCCGGAGCCGCGCTGTTGTGCGTAGCTGCACCGTGGTCGCTCGCGCTGAGTCCGGATATCGGCATCGGTAGCGCACTGGCTTTCGGGATCTTTGGCGTACTGCGCTGGCGCGATGCGCAGGTGATCCTGCGCTACCGCCGCAATATCCGTCGCCTGCCACGTTACGTGATGACGAGCAGGAATGTGCCTGTCAGCCAACAACGCTTGTTCATTGGCAAAGGGTTTCGCTGGGAACAAAAGCACACCCACAGATTGATGCAGACCTACCGACCCGAGTTCAGACGCTATGTGGAGCCGACACCCGCCTACCAGTTGGCACGTCGCCTGGAGGAACGGCTGGAGTTCGCACCTTTTCCGCTGTCGCTACTGCCCTGCCTCACAACTTGGGATATCCCGCTCAATCCAGTACGGCCATTACCGCCTGTTGGCGGCTTGCCGCGCCTGCATGGCATCGAACCGGAGGAAGTTGATGTCAGCCTGCCGCTGGGCGAACGCGTTGGACACTCCCTCGTCCTGGGCACCACACGCGTGGGTAAAACGCGGCTGGCCGAATTGTTCATCACCCAGGACATTCGTCGAAAGAATCACCTCGGCGAGCATGAAGTGGTCATTGTTTTTGATCCTAAAGGAGACGCAGATCTGCTCAAGAGGATGTTCGTCGAGGCAAGACGCGCAGGCAGAGAGAACGCGTTCTATGTGTTCCATCTGGGGTGGCCGGAGATCAGCGCCCGTTACAACGCGGTAGGCCGATTCGGGCGAATTTCCGAGGTCGCGACGCGTATCTCGGGCCAGCTATCGGGAGAGGGAAACAGTGCGGCCTTTCGGGAATTTGCCTGGCGATTCGTCAACATCATCGCCAGGGCATTGATTGAACTGGGGCAACGACCAGACTACATGCTGATCCAGCGCCACGTCATCAATATCGACGCCTTGTTCATCGAATACGCCCAGCACTACTTCGCCAGAACGGAACCCAAGGCCTGGGAAGTCATCGTTCAGATTGAAGCCAAGCTAAACGAGAAGAATATTCCCCGAAACATGATCGGCCGCGAAAAGCGCGTGGTCGCCCTTGAACAATACCTCAGTCAGGCCCGTAACTACGACCCCGTACTGGATGGCTTGAGATCGGCGGTTCGCTACGACAAAACCTATTTCGACAAGATCGTCGCCAGCTTGCTGCCCCTGCTTGAAAAACTCACCAGCGGCAAAATCGCCCAATTGCTGGCACCGAACTATTCGGATCTGAGCGACCCCAGGCCGATTTTCGACTGGATGCAAATCATCAGGAAACGCGCGGTAGTCTACGTCGGACTCGATGCGCTGTCTGATGCCGAAGTCGCCGCCGCAGTGGGCAACTCGATGTTCAGCGATATGATCTCTGTGGCCGGCCACATCTACAAATTCGGTATCGACGACGGCCTGCCCGGTGCATCAGCAGACACCAAAGTACCAATCAACGTTCATGCCGATGAATTCAATGAGTTGATGGGTAACGAATTCATCCCGATGATCAATAAGGGTGGCGGTGCCGGCATCCAGGTTACCGCCTACACTCAAACCCTGAGCGATATCGAAGCACGCATTGGCAATCGCGCCAAAGCAGGTCAAGTCGTCGGAAATTTCAATAACCTGTTCATGCTGCGCGTGCGCGAGACAGCCACCGCCGAACTGCTCACCAAGCAATTGCCCAAGGTGGAGGTCTACACCACCACGGTGGTCAGCGGCGCAACCGACAGTTCAGATATCTACACCAAAACCGACTTCACCAGCAACACGCAGGATCGCATCAGCATGTCGAGCGTGCCGATGATTGAGCCGTCACACGTTGTTCAACTTCCAAAAGGGCAATGCTTTGCACTGCTGCAAGGTGGCAACCTGTGGAAAGTCCGCATGCCCCTGCCCGCCCCCGATTCAGATGAAATCATGCCAACCGATCTTCAGCAATTGGCAGGTTACATGCGTCAAAGCTACACCGATACCGGTCAATGGTGGCAGAACCAGGGCTCACCTACGCTACAGGAGCAAGCGCTACCGCCTGAACTGCTTGATGAGGATGCCGACCCTATTATCGACGAGAGTAAAGCGCCATGAGCGATCCAGCAGCTACGGCACAACATCAGCAGACACGCCGGAAAAGCCTGCTGGCCAGTGTCATCACCTTGCCATTCAGGTTAGTGGGTGTGCTGATTGGCTCATTGCTGATTTCAATCATCGTGGAATGCGCAGGCATGCACCTGTTCTGGAAAGACCAGGGCTGGCAACACTCGCAGGCGATGCTGCAGTACGAATTGGGACACCTGTCGAATAACTTTACCCGCAGCGTCATCGTGCAGGAGCCGGGCCGCACGGCACACCAGCTCATCGACGCTGGCTATGAATGGATGTTCATCAAGACCGGACTACTTGAGCGCATGCAGCAGACCGCCGAGCATGCACGTGCTACCAGCCAGATACCCAGCCGCGACTTACGCTACTTCGTAAGCCAAGCCTATGTGTGGTCAGAAAACTATCTGATCGCCGCAGTCTTCACCACACTGACGTTCATGGTGCGCTTGCTGGTGCTGGTACTGACATTGCCGCTCATTGTCATGGCTGTGTTTGTGGGCTTGGTTGATGGCCTGGTGCGGCGCGATGTACGCAAGTTTGGCGCGGGTCGGGAATCAGGATTCGTTTACCACAGGGCAAAAGCCGCGTTACTGCCGCTGGCTGTGCTGCCCTGGGTAGCCTATCTGGCACTGCCGGTATCGGTTCATCCGCTGATGATTCTGCTGCCTGGTGCTGGATTGCTGGGATTTGCAGTAAATCTCACTGTGGGTAGCTTTAAGAAATATTTGTGAGCCTAAATTACGTTCAATCTTATATGTTAGGTCACCGTTTTATCACTGGCCACAGAACAATTACCAACTTCAAAAATCATTCTTGCCCTATTTCTGAGTCGTCCATACTGCCTGATTTACTAGTCCTTCGTTGGCGTTCCAGAGTTCTACCAAGCAGATGCCGTGAATGCATCATCAACTCTTCAAGTTCAAACATTTGGTCTTTGGAGCGCGTACCCATTTCCCATAACAATGGTCCATGAGTTATACGTTCAAAAATTCTAATAAATTGGCTAAGATTTTCAAAGGCTCCTGGGTGACCGGACTCTAGTTTTCTATATGTCTCTAGCGCCAACTCATAAATCCAAGGAAAATCTTCTTTCAAAAAACTCGCTACAATTAGTATGGATATATTCCCCCCCGACTCCTTGCTAGACATGTGAATAATCTCATCTAGCATTCTAGGGTGAACCCTTCTGTTTCGTCTGCGTGCTATTGGGCTATTTGGATCAATTCGCTTCTCTATACGAGCAGGAAGATCCTGAAACATTACTTTTATCTCTTCAAATATTTTTGCAACAGATGAATCCTCGTTTTCTTCTTCCTTGACATCAATCTCATTTTTTCTCTCAAGAAATGCAGCAATTTTTTGCTTAAATGCTTCAACTTGCGTTTTCACCACTTCATGATCAGGTTCTGAATTAGGTATACGACGAACTAACTGAATTACAAGAGCAGTCAATGAATCAACATCATCATCCAAGTTCTGGAACTGTGCAAATGGTCCTGTTGCAGCAATATTAAGTCTAATACCAAGAGCAATCCCATGGACTGGAGTGTCTAGTTTTCCCTTAGCTACTCCTGCTTCGAATAGAATCCATGGTCTATTTATACTATTTGGAGTCAGTAAACAAACAACATCTGATGATGCCTCCAGCTTTTTCATTATCTCGGGATACCACTCAACACCATATTCTATTCCTTGATTTCCCTTTTTATCAGAAGAGCGGAATGATTTTAAAACACCAGCACTCACACTACTTAACAAACGACTAAATGCTTCTGCAATCTCAGCATCGCGTGTATCGTGGCTAATAAAAACCAGTGCATTTGTACGCCGATGAGGAGTTTCTTGATTCAAACTATTAATTTGTTTTTCCAAAGGAGATCTCCCTATAACAATAGGAAAATAAAGTGAAAAAATAAAACCAACCATTTATCATGGTTAATTATTGCATATAAATTTAAGACATGAATTTTTAATTAAATTAAAACTAGAGCAGTTTCATTCTCACACCTTTTTAATTTCATCAAAAACCAATGAGGTATAGATATAATAAAAATGTCATTAAAAATCTCATATCAACACTCAAGATAACCAATTACAATTAGCTAACAAAAAGCTACAGATGCAATCAATTTTTATGCTTTTTATGCCGTAAATTTTAGTATGGCGTTCTTCCCGGCTATAAACGTTTCTATCTCCCACTGAGCTAACCGTCCACTAGACCCAAAATCAAGAAACCTTTTCTCAAATGAATTTGCTCTATCAACCCTGCCTAAACTAAGTAGCACATTTGCCATTGAAGCCAACACCCATTTTTGATCAGAACGTTCTTCAAAACTGGAAGAGTTAATAATTGCATCAAGAATATTCTCAAGTTCCTCACGCACCTTACGAGCACTAACATTATAATAACTTTTTTCAACGGTATCAGACTCAATCTCTGCACGATAATTAAGACAAATAGCTTGGTTTTCACCAGTATAATAATCCCGCCTAATATCGAAGCCTCTTCCATAATATTTAATAGCAAGGTCAAGTTCAGCAACATCTTGAGTAACTTGCCAAAGACGCTTATGAATAGCGCCTGCAATACCCAAAGTCTCAGGATCATTAGAATCATCTGGAGATAGTTCGTTAATAATTTTGAGCGCGTTAACCAGAGCTGATATTTTAGATGGCAATTCACTTTTATAAGTGGCTAATGCAAGCCTTTGGATGATATAGGTATCGCCTTGTTTTATCTTCAAAGCCGCTGAATAATTATTAATAGCAGCGCTGAATTCGTCAGAACGTAATGCAGATTCTGCAGACTCAAGTACATATGCAAATTGTTCTTCACTGTGTTCACTCTGCTGAATCAATGCTTCAATTTGCTCATCAGACATCTTGGGTTGGATCAAGCGTGGAATGAAAGTATAAACTGGACTATCAGGTCTTTGAACATCCAGCACCTCATTGATTAGATTAGATAAATCTAGAATGGCACGCCTTGCTTCACTAGCTCCAATATCTTCCCCTAGATGATCGTAAGTAAAGGTACTTGTATGGTTTAGATCGAAATGCAATTTCCCTTTACTTTCTTTCATTATAACAGTGGAAAATGGTTTAAGCGCATGGCGTACACCTAGCTCGTACAAAGCATTAGGATTACCAGTCGAAATATCAGCAATCACTAAATCAGCGCGTAATAGCATTTCATACATTGGTAGATCAATATGCCCTGAATGCATAACTTCATCCGCGCGGATACAACGCAAACCTGCTGCAATTGCAGCAGGTTTGATTATTTCCCGATACGTTGCATTCAGATCAAGTGTTCTTCCAGTTTCATAATCTGTTTTTTTCCCAAATCCCATAACGACAAAGCATAACTTAGATTCTGCCCCTACCCCAACATTATCTCGCACGATAATTCTCTCTTTGTCCACAAACTGCTTGTTACATTGCATGTTTACGGATAGCTGTAACGATGCTGTTAGTATTCCAGCGAACCATTTCTTTCGCAACAGTTTGAACAACCTCAGGTATGCGTTGCTGTCCCCATGGCACTACACCAATAATGGGTTTCTGATATTTAGCCGCAATAGCTATTTCAGTGTTGATCCAGTCACTATGAGCTGCATACATACCACTAAGGATAATAACAACGTTAGCGATTCGAATTTGTTCATCTAAAGCAGCTTTCAGCTTCTCGTCTGTGATAGGTGTAGGTATAGGATCTGTTTTTGGTACAGAGGAATTCCTGAATAAAAAATTCGGAGCGCCTTTAAGCATTTCAGTCAATCGTTCGTATTCGCTATGGTATTTCCATGCATGGGAAATAAAACCAACATAAGTTTTCAGCGCTGGCATTTTCTCTTTGATTACCTTTACATTTGAAATATTAGATTTAACAAAAATATAAAATACATCTTTTCAATGAGAAATAAAATGCTTAATTAAATCTTTTCTTTCAAGAAAGAAAATTATCATGCTATTTATTTATTTTTTTATATTTATTCTGCTATCAATTAAATCAGGTTTCGTTAAAAACCTATTGTCTACAGCATAAGCCCTGAACTCTTGTCATGATCACAGCATTGTGTTCTTACGAGGGAAGATTCTATGGGGATTTCTATCTATGCTGGTGCTGTACGCTACAGTACTGCTCTACTTATCGCCATCTTCTGGATGGGGGCATCACTATCAGTTTCCGCAGACACATCAGCCCAGCGTCAAGAACTGGCGGCCGCACTGCGCCAGCTCGACGCACTGGAGCACTTCGTTGCGCAAAGCGCATCCAGAACCTCTACTGCACCAGGCGAACGCTATCACTTCGACTACCCCCGACTGCTCGATGATTTAGCGCGTGTACGCACAGGCATCCAGTTCCATCTGTCGCCGTCGCGCGCCCAGCCGCGCGACGCCACCGAGCTGAGCAGTCACTACCGCCAGGAATCGGTATCCGAGCGCAGCAACGTCTCCCCAGAAGGCCAGCCATGACTGCCGCACAGATCAGCGCCTTCCAGGCAAACAGCAGTATTACACCTGCAGCCATGTCCACTGTCCTGATCGGCATCGTGTTCGCTGTTCTGCTGCTATGGGGCGCATGGGCCATCCGCACCGCCTACGTCGGCTGGGCCGAGAACCAGCTCAACCAGCGTCAGTTCCTCGGTGTCATCGTGCGCTTTCTCGCGATGTACCTCGTACTGACGTTTTTCCTCCTCTCGTAACCAGAAAGGATCAACCCCATGAAATACCACCACTCTCCCACTCGCCTCGTTCAGCGCGTCGCGCTGGCTTTGAGCCTGACCACCTTGCCCTCACTGTCATTCTCACAGGGATTGCCGCAACTGGAAAATCCCTCGCGTGGCACAGGTGGCGGCATCATGGAAACCATCCGCAACTACGGCTACGACATCGTCCTGTTGGTCGCGCTTCTGGTAGTCGCCAGCATGTTCATCGGTGTGTGCTATCACGCGTACGGCACCTACGCCGAGATCCACAACGGCAAGAAAACCTGGGGCCAGTTCGGCCTGACGGTTGCGGTTGGGGCCGTACTGCTGGTGATCGGCATCTGGCTGCTGACCGAAGCTACCGGCATTTTGTGAGAGGGGCTGGACATGTCAGCGCATCCTCATATCCGCGCAGACGGCACCGTCACGTTCCTGCCGCATCGGCTCAATAGGCATCCGGTGGTGGTGCGCGGTCTGACAGCCGATGAGCTGTGGATCTGCTGTGGCCTGTCCGGTAGCGCCGGGTTGCTCATCGGCATCCCGCTGTCCTGGCTACTTTCGACCATCGCTCTGGCACCGACCTGCATTGTGCTGGGCATCGCCTGCGGCGTGTTCGTTGGTGGCGGCTTCCTGCGACGACAGAAGCGCGGTCGCCCCGACACCTGGTTGTACCGCCAGTTGCAATGGCACATCACGACCCGCTATCCGCTGCTTACAGGCTGGGTCGGCGGACACCGACTGATCACGCACTCAGGCTTCTGGTCGAATAGAAGGACAACGCGATGAGCCGATTCAAGAACGAAGTCACACATCTACAGGCACACATCAAGACCCTTCGTATCGGTGCCAGTGCATTACTTCTGGTATCACTGGTGATGGGGGCCGGTTGGTGGAGCGCACCGCGTGACCTGACCATTCACGTACCGCCCGACCTGCGCTCGGGGAGCGCACGTGCCTGGTGGGAGGTGCCTCCCGAGTCGGTCTACGCTTTCACCTTCTATGTATTCCAGCAACTCAATCGCTGGCCAACCAATGGGGAAGAGGACTACGCACGCAACCTGCATGCATTGTCGCCGTACCTCACCCCAGCATGCCGTGCCTTTCTGCAGGCGGATTACGACTATCGCCGCAGTACTGGAGAACTGCGGCAGCGCGTACGCGGTGTCTACGAAATCCCAGGGCGCGGCTATGGCGACAACCCCACAGCACGGGTGCGCACAATATCCAACCGCGACTGGGTGGTGACACTCGACCTCAGCGCCGACGAGTACCACGGCCCGGAACAGGTCAAACGCGCCCTGGTGCGTTACCCAGTGAAAGTCGCACGTGCCGATGTCGATCCGGCCCGTAATCCGTTTGGCCTCATGCTCGACTGCTACGACGGTGCCCCGCAACGCATCACAACCCCCACACCGGAGCCACCGAGTCGTGGCGGTCTGGGTACACAGGGAGAAACCCCATGAAGCATCACCCTCTCCGTCTCATCTGGTTGGGGCTGCTGTCCCTGATGCTGACTCCCGCAGCCCATGCTGTGGAGATCCTGCACTGGGAGCGACTGCCGCTTGCCGTTCCCCTTACGGTCGGACAGGAACGCATTGTGTTTGTGGATCGCAACATCCGTGTTGGCGTCCCGGCCAGCGTCGGCGATCGACTGCGCGTACAAAGTGCTGGAGGTGCAATTTACCTGCGAGCCAGTGAGCCCATCGAACCCACCCGATTGCAGTTGCAGGACGCTGACAGCGGCACGCTGATTCTGCTCGACATTGCGGCCTCCCCCGCCAAAGACGGTGAGCCGGCGCTTGAGCCGGTACGCATCGTTGAGGGCAATACCACGCCACCGCGCTATGGCCAGCAACAGGACAACCAAACCGATGCCCCCATCAAAGAACAGGACAGGCCGACACAACGTGAAACTCCCGTGGCCGTGGTACTGACGCGCTACGCCGCACAGAATCTGTACGCCCCACTGCGCACCGTTGAACCTGTATCCGGCATTGTGCGCGTGAACCTGCGCCGCGACCTGCCACTCGACACCTTACTGCCGACGCTGCCTGTTCAGGCGACCGCGCTGGCATCATGGCGGCTGGAAGATCAGTGGGTGACTGCCGTGCGGCTGACCCATATGGAGGGGGGCTGGGTCGAACTCGATCCGCGCACACTTCAGGGCGACTTCCTCACCGCCACTTTCCAGCATCCGGCGCTTGGCCCACACGGCATCCCCGAAGACACCACCGTGTTGTATCTGGTCACCCGCCAGCATGGGCTATCGCAGTCACTGCTACCCGCCATCCAACGCTTTGATCCCGCCAGGCACGTACAAACCACGACAAGCCCGACGACGGAGGTGCAGCATGCGCAGTAACGGTCTGCTGAAATGGCTGATGATCCCCGTCGCACTGCTGGTGCTGTTCGTTGGCATCCGCATGTTCTCTGGTGGCAGCACACAGTCCCCTGCCTCGACAGAGACAGCCAGCCAGCTCACCCCGGAGGAAATGAAGGCGCTGGGCATCGAAGGGGACACACCCCGTGATACCGTCGCGACCCTGGTGGCGCAGGTTCGACAACTGCGCACCGAGCTGCAAACTGCCACCACCGACAACCGGGCACAGCGAGAAGAAAACCAGCGTTTGCGTCAGCGCGAAAGCGCCATTGACCAGCGCATCAGCACCGCACTGGAGTCCGAGCGAACCAGCCTGCGCCGCGATCAGGCACAACTCAGCAGCGAGCGCCAGAAGACCGAAGGTCTGCTGGCAGATTTGCAACGGCGGCTGGACAGCATGGGCAGCGGCGGTCACGGCGACCTGCCCGTCGGTCTCGGCCTGCAAGACGGGGATGCGGAAGGATTCAGCGACGAGACCACGATCCGCTGGGTAGAGCCTGATGATGTCAGACAGACTGAGGGCCGTCATGGCAACGCTGCGCCGAGCTTTCCGACACGTTTCGGGCCAGCCCCAGCCCAGAAAACGCTGGAAACCACGGCCAGCCCTGTAACCGATGCGGGAGCCAGGGCTGCTGGCGTCAAAACTGCCAGGGCCGTCTACACCGTACCGACCAATTCGACGCTGATGGGCTCTGTCGCGATGACTGCGCTGATCGGTCGCGTGCCCATCGATGGCACCGTCAATGACCCCTACCCTTTCAAAGTTTTGGTCGGCCCCGACAACCTCACGGCCAACGGAATCGATATTCCTGATGTGGCTGGAGCGGTATTCAGCGGCACCGCCTCCGGCGACTGGACACTCTCATGCGTCAGGGGGCAAGTTCGCTCCATCACCTTCGTGTTTCATGACGGCACCATTCGCACTATCCCCGAAGACGGCGATGGCAATCAGCGCAACAACGATCAAGACGGCCTGGGCTGGATCAGCGACCCCTACGGTATCCCGTGCGTGTCCGGCGAGCGCCGCAGCAATGCCCAGCAGTATCTCGGCACACAGGCGCTGATCACCGCTGCAGGGGCTGGCGCGGCATCGCTCATCGATTCAGACAGCGGTCAAATGTCCTACGCCGGTGCCGACGGCTCCATCGGTACGGTGGGCATCAGCAGCAACGAGGCTGTGGGTCGTATTCTCGCCGGCGGTGTACGCGACATGTCGGACTGGGTCAACAAGCTCTATGGACAGGCATTCGCAGCGGTCTATGTGAAACCAGGCGCACACGTCGCTGTTCACCTCGAAAAACCCCTCGCCATCGACTATGAGCCCGAAGGTCGCAAAATCGACCATCGCACAGGAGAAAGCCATGCGCTCGAACTGGACTAAACCGCTGGCAATCATGCTATCCGTAACCGTATTGACCGGCTGCGCCACGAGCAAGGAAGACCTGTTACCCCATGGCGGCCAAACCATGCAGGACATCTGGCAGCAAGAGAGCGGCAATGGGGGCCGAGTGGGACAGATGGCCTATCGACAACTGCTCGATGCCCGCCAAAGCTTGCGCCGTCCACTCAGCCACGCGGATGTGCAAGCTGCTCCTGCAGAACAGGCACACTACACGCGTACCGCCGCCAATGAAGTACGCAGTCAGTTTCAGCGACTGCCGAATCCCGACCTGCTGATGTACGTATTCCCGCATCTGGCGGGGACGGACCCGATTCCCGTGCCGGGTTACACGACTATCTTCCCCCTCTACCAACGTGTGCAGTACGCAATGCCGGGCGAACGTACGGAGGATTACTGATGGTCTGGTCACGTCCCTGGCGCAAACCCTCTGTGCCTACCAAAGATAAACAACCGGACGGCTGGCAGCGCCACATCGATGCATTACGAAAATCGGGCATTCCCGAACCCGGAGCCACCGTGAGGGAGAGCCGTCCCGCCACGCAAGCGGATGAGCAGGCCTTGTACGACGTTGCGCCATCGTTCGTCGCGTTGCTGCCCTGGGTCGAATACCTGCCCGAATCACAAAGTATGCTGCTGGAAGATGGTATCTCGGTCGCCGCATTCTTCGAACTGACCCCGTTGGGCACCGAAGGCCGCGAGCCAGCCTGGCTGGCTCAGGCACGGGATGCGCTGGAAAACGCGTTGCAGGACAGCTTCGACGAGCTCGACGACAACCCCTGGGTGCTGCAACTCTACGCTCAGGACGAGACCAACTTTGACCCGTATCTGCAGACCCTTCGTGGCTACATCCAGCCGCGAGCGCAGCACTCACGCTTCACCGAGTTCTATCTACGTTCGATGGCCCATCACCTGCGCGCGGTAGCAAAACCGGGAGGCCTGTTCGAGGATGCCACAGTCACGCGACTGCCCTGGCGCGGACAAACACGACGGGTACGCATGGTGGTCTATCGCCGTACCGCTGGCAGCACGGCACGACGCGGCCAGACACCCGAGCAGGCTTTGAATGTGGTTTGTGACCGCCTGTGTGGTGGCCTGGCCAACGCAGGCATCCGCACCCAGCGCCTGGACGCGCCGCGCATCCATGACTGGCTACTGCGCTGGTTCAACCCACACCCCACGCTGCTGGGCACCAGCGCCGAAGACCGCGAACGTTTCTACCAACTGACCGCCTACCCGGACACCCACGAGGCCGATGAAATCGAGCTGGCCTCCGGGTGTGATTTCAGTCAGCGGCTGTTCTTCGGCCAGCCACGCTCAGATGCGGTCCGGGGCGTGTGGCATTTTGACGGCATGCCGCATCGGGTGATGATGACCGACCGCCTGCGCACACCACCCAGCGTGGGTCACATGACGGGCGAGAATCGCAAGGGCGATGCCATCAACACCCTGTTCGACCAGATGCCGGAAGACACGATGATGTGCCTGACACTGGTTGCCACACCGCAGGACGTACTCGAAGCACACCTGAATCACCTGGCAAAGAAAGCCGTTGGCGAGACGCTGGCGTCCGAACAAACCCTGGCAGACGTGCAAGAGGCACGCTCGCTGATCGGCAGTTCTCACAAGCTGTACCGCGCCAGCCTGGCGTTCTATTTACGCGGCCGGAATGAAGCGGAACTCGACAGACGGGGCCTTCAACTGGCAAACGTGATGCTGGGCGCAGGCCTGCAGCCAGTGCGCGAAGAGGACGAAGTCGCCCCGCTCAACACCTATCTGCGCTGGCTACCGTGTATGTACAACCCGGCCCAAGATCGCAAACAGTGGTACACGCAACTGATGTTCGCCCAGCATGTGGCCAACCTCTCGCCGTCCTGGGGACGTAGCCAGGGTACAGGCCATCCAGGCATCACCGTCTTCAATCGTGGAGGCGGCCTGATCACGTTCGACCCCTTCAACCGCCTGGATCGGCAGATGAACGCGCACCTTTTCCTGTTCGGCCCTACAGGTTCGGGCAAGAGCGCCACCCTCAACAACCTTCTCAATCAAGTTACTGCAATCTATCGTCCACGCATCTTCATTGTGGAGGCCGGCAACTCCTTCGGTCTGTTCTGCGAGTTCGCCCGGCGCTTGGGACTGACCGTCAACCGGGTCAAGCTCGCCCCCGGAGCTGGTGTGAGCCTTGCGCCGTTCGCCGATGCCCGCCGACTCATCGAAACACCCAGCGATGTACAGACACTCGATGCCGATGAACTGGATGATGAGCAGCAGAGCAAGGAAGCCGAAGCTGACGAACAGCGCGATGTGCTGGGCGAACTGGAGATCACGGCACGCCTGATGATCACGGGGGGTGAAGACAAGGAAGAAGCCCGCATGACCCGGGCTGACCGCTCGTTGATCCGCCAATGCATTCTGGACGCCGCTCAGCGCTACGTCACTGCCAACCGTACCGTGCTGACCCGTGATGTGCGCGATGCGCTGCGAGAGCGAGGTCATGACACCACGCTGCCGGAAATCCGGCGCGTTCGCCTGCTGGAGATGGCCGACGCGATGGATATGTTCTGCCAGGGCAGCGACGGAGAAATGTTTGACCGTGACGGAACGCCCTGGCCCGAGGCCGACATCACCCTGGTCGACCTGGCGACCTATGCACGTGAAGGCTACAACGCACAACTGTCGATCGCCTATATCTCGCTTATCAACACCGTCAACAACATCGCCGAGCGTGACCAGTTCCTGGGCCGCCCCATCCTCAACGTGACAGACGAAGGCCATATCATCACCAAAAACCCCTTGCTCTCGCCCTACGTCGTGAAGGTCACGAAAATGTGGCGCAAGTTGGGTGCGTGGTTTTGGCTCGCGACACAAAACATCGACGATCTACCGAAGGCGGCAGAACCCATGCTCAACATGATCGAGTGGTGGATTTGCCTGTCGATGCCACCCGACGAGGTGGAGAAAATCGCAAGGTTCAGGGAGCTGACACCCGCGCAGAAGGCGCTGATGCTGTCCGCGCGCAAAGAATCTGGCAAATTCACCGAAGGCGTCATCCTCTCCAAGAACCTGGAAGTGCTCTTCCGTGCCGTCCCGCCCAGCCTCTATCTCGCCCTGGCGCAGACCGAGCCCGAGGAAAAAGCCGAACGCTACCAACTGATGCAGCAGTTCGGCATTGGCGAGTTGGATGCCGCACTCAAAGTAGCCGAAATGATTGACCATGCGCGTGGCATCACCTCCCTGCCATATGGACACCCACTGGGTTGAAGTCAGGAATTTGACCTGCTCCAGTTAGGGATATACACGCGAGCGCAACTTGAAAGAGTAGTCGACTCACTCCTCTCATCAATACGGTGACCGTCAGCGTCCTTTTGTTTGTCGTGCCCCACTCGGCTTTGCAGTGGACTACCACCATTAGCAACTACATGGTGGCTCGACATGCTGACGTATCCCCTTCCATTCCTTTTGCCCAGGCTGAATCCACTCGCCATCACCGCCTGGTTGTACGCGCTGCTGTTCGCTACCGACGCCTTCGCCGCTGACATCATCGTCGTTACTGATCGACGCCATCCGGTGCAGGTCGAACACCCGTCTGTGCGGGTCATTGAGTTGGACGCCGCTCAACGCATCGAAGCCGAACTGGCCGCCAACCTCCCCCAAGACCCCGCCCGCGCCGCCATCATCGTGCAACAACGCCTGAGAGAAGGCGGCACAGCCCTGCAGCAACGCATCAACGAAGCCTATCAGGACGTTGTCGATGCCTGGAGCCTGGGCATAACCACCCTGCCCGCCGTTATCGTTGATCAACGGTATGTGGTTTATGGCGAACCCGACATCGCCAGAGCGGTTGAACTCATCAACACGCACAGGAGAACTCAGCCATGAAACGCTCACGCCACCTGCGCACCAGTATTGCCACCGTTTTGCTTACGGCGGCCAGTTCGTCGTTCGCCCTCAATACCGCCACCATCGTCGCCTCATCGCTATCCCCCGATTGCCTGGAATACCGGGTCACCGGGATCTGCTACTGGCTGCTTTGCACCAAGTTCGGCTGTTCGGTACGCACCTCCGTCAAAGTCAGGCACTACGTTCCCGACGCCGTGGTATCGAGTTATAGCAACACGGGCGACAACCCGTGGGTTGAAGTGCGCGCCATGAGTATGCCCAACACCACGGCGCAGAGCGGTGGTGACGGCACCAGCAACCATGGCAACGAGAACAATCTCTCCAGTTTCCGTAACGCAGACGTGATCGGCCACCCTGGCGGCCAGGCATTTAGTCAGTTTGCCTCGTCATCAGGCTACATCTGCGACGGTGCCGGCACCACCTTCATGCCGTACCTGCTGAGCACACTCGATACCATCGCATGGCGCTACAACATTCCCGAAGCGGTGTATCCCGAGGCGCTGATCCCCGGTATGCGCGAGATCGGTGCACGCACCACACTGAACCTGTGGGGCAACGTCTATCCACGTGGCGGTTTTCTGCATCAAGTGGACAGCTACAAGGCCAGCGCCGTGGTCGCCCAGCGGGCAGGCGATATCGTGACCCGCCGAGGACAACTGCACGTGTACCACCCCCTGCTCGCCAACGCACGCGACGGTTACTGGCCTGCAGGCGCACTGATGGAAAGCGATGCCTCGACCGGCAAATGGCAAGAACTGGCCCCTCGCCTGTCTGCCTCCTGCACGGTCTTCCCGCATAAAGAACCCCTGGTTCAGGCACAGCAAGGCGATTACGTCTGGGCACTCTGGCGACCCTATAGCTGCTGCCAACGACGCGGACAGACCTTTCTTGGCAGTGTGGACTTCAACTGAGGACATGATGATGAAACGGCTCGAACCGAAAGCGTTTTCCATTCCTGCGCCACGCCTGCGGCAACCCGCACTATTGGTTGCCGTACTGGCTCTGAACTGTGGCCTGGCGCAGGCACAGAACGGAGGCTTCCAGAACAGCGGTGCCGTCATTGGCGATGAGGTGATGTACTCCATCGGCGGCGGTAACGCCGTGTCGATGAGCGGTGCGGCCGGCATGCGCTCGATGGGTGTCGGTGTGGGTTGGAACAGCAACCTGATCTGCGGCGACATGAACATCAGTACCACAATCCAGAATCAGCTCAACGGGCTGACCAACGGCTTCCAGAACATCATGAGCAACGTGATCCAGAACGCCACCAGCGCGGTCGCCTCATTGCCCGCGCTCATCATCCAGCGGGCCGACCCGGGGCTCTACAACCTGCTGACCAATGGCGTTCTGCAGGCTCGACTCGACTTTGACCGCTCCAAACTCTCCTGCCAGGCGATGGCTGAGCGCATGGCAGACACCGCAGGTGGTCAGCTCGGCTGGAACCAGATTGCCCAAGGCATGGCGCTGCGTCAGGCGGTCTCCAGTACCGATGCCGTTTCGGCTATTGAACAGGCTGAAAAAAACCGGGGCAACGACGGGGTGCCGTGGGTCGGTGGCAGCAATGCCGGTGGAGCCGGTCAACGGTCAATCAAGGTCGTCAGCGATGTCACCCGTGCAGGTTACAACCTGGTCAATGGTCGCAATGTGGCAGACACCTCATCCATCGACACGGCAAATTGCCAAAGCCTGTCCTGCCAGACCTGGGCATCACCACAGCAGGCCATCGACTTTGCCACCCGCGTGTTGGGCGAGCAGGAACAGCGTACCTGCGAAGACTGCACCAAGACCGAGACCGTACCAGGCGTCGGGCTGACCCCAGTCATCCAGGACGAATACGACACCAAGCTGGAAGCCCTGCAGGCGCTGGTCAACGGAACCCGCAATACCACGTTCGAGAACCTTCGCGAAGCAGGCAGTGCCTCACTACCGATCACCCGCAGCGTCATCGAGGCACTGCGTGACGAGCCTGATCAAGACATTCTGGCCCGACGCCTGGCCTCCGAAGTCGCGCTGGCATCGGTACTGGAAAAAGCCCTGCTGCTGCAACGTACGCTACTGACCGGCAAGAAAGAGCCAAACGTCGCCGCCAACCAATTGGCAGTCGCCGCCATCGATCAGGAAAGCAACACGCTTGACCGCGAGATCCTCAATCTCAAAACCGAGCTTGAACTGCGCCGCGAACTTGCCAACAACTCGCCGATGGCCATCATCCAACGTCACAGCGCACGTACAGCCGGCTCACGTGGCATTTATGAAGGTGATCCCGTACCCAACCGTCTTGACCAGTTGCAGCGTCCCAGCCCCGGAGGCACGCCATGAGTCTTGCCAGGCTGCGATCACACCGTCTGTTCAGTTGGCGTACCGCCAGACTCCTTCTGTGGACGGTGGCGTTGCTGATCATCACCGTCACAGTCAACGTCCTGGGCATCTACTTTGCTGGAAGCATCGCTGGCTGGGAACACTGGCTGGCCGATACTGGCAGCTATTTCCTGTTGTGGCGCGTGTGCCTGTACGGTGCCACCGTTTATGGCTGGCTGTGGATGCGCCGCCGCCTGCTCCTACGCGATACCAGCCCCGATGCCCGGCGCAGGCTCATTCGTGCCGAAGTTTCCGGTATCGCCGCACTGCTGGTACTGGAATTCAGCCTGTTAGTGCAGGACGTATAGAGGATATGACCATGACGCTTTTCACCACCGATTATCTGGAGTATTACCTGACCCTGGTGAGCTGGGTCGTCCACAACGGCATTTGGGCAGTATTGGTTTCCAGCGGTGTGTTCGTCCTCCCCTTCGTGGCCATCATCATCGACGAGTGGCTGAGATCCCGTACCGAGGGTGCTGACGAAGGCAACAAGGGCGTCCTGTCTTCAATGCGCATTGAAAACCGGGTATGGGTAGCGATCGTGGTGGTGATGTTCGCCGGTATTCCGTTCATCGATGTTGACCTCAACACGATCAGGTACGATCAGGCGCGTTCGGCACAGTGCCAGATCAGCGTGCCACAGCCCGAAGACACAGGCTGGTCACAATCCTTCAGCACCCTCAACAACCAGAGCGCAAAAGTGCCAGTATGGTGGGCCTTCATGCATGCGCTCTCACGCGCGATCACGGGAGCCTCGGTGGCGGCTATCCCATGCGGCACCGACCTGAGACAAGTGCGGATGGAGATCAATGCCACCCGTATTGACGATCCCCTACTGGCTCAGGAAGTCGCAGACTTCACCCACGACTGCTACGGCCCTGCACGCGCCAAACTGTTCATGAATCGTCCTGATCTTGATGAAGCACAAATGCACGACGTGACCTGGATCGGCTCGACCTATTTTGTCAACACCGGAGGCTTCTACGACACCTACCGCGCCAAGACACCACGTGAGGGCTGGGCTTACGACAGCACTCGTGACGCTGGACTGGCTCAGGTGCCAAGCGGGGCGGGCTACCCCAGTTGCCGCCAGTGGTGGAGCGATGGTGGCAACGGCTTGCGTGCGCGCCTGCTGGCACAGATCGACCCCAGCCTACTTAGTCGCATCGCCAACTGGGCAGGATTCATCAGCCGTGCAGAGGTGGATGACTCGGTGATCAGGGCGCTTGCTTCCCCCCGCCAGCAGAAACTCAACCAAGGCAGTGTCTACACCGATTATGGCGGCCAAATCGACAAAACCTTACCGAATATCGTCACACGTGCTGCAGGCGACATCGGCATGACCATTGGAGGGATCGCCGCATTCCCGGCATTGGACGTCGTGCGCCAGGCACTGCCGATGGTGCTTGCACTACTGAAGATGGCGCTGGTGATCTGTATCCCTCTGGTGCTCCTGGTAAGTACTTACGACCTGAAGACCGTTGTCACGCTCAGCATCGTGCAGTTTGCGCTGTTCTTTGTGGATTTCTGGTTCCAGCTCGCACGCTGGCTCGACAGTACGATCCTCGATGCACTTTACGGATGGGGATGGGGTTGGAATCGGCCACACAACAATTTTGATCCACTTGTGGGCATGAACAATACCTTCGGTGACATGTTGCTGAACTTCGTTGTGGGCTCGATGTTCATCGTACTACCCACATTCTGGATCATGGCGTTAGCTTGGGCAGGCATCCGAACCGGCAATGTTCTTCAAGGGCTTGCGGGAGCGACCAGTGATGCCAAAGCAGCAGGAGCCAAAGGGGGTGACATGGCGCTTAAATCCATATCGAAAAAATAAGTTCTTTTAGTCGTCGTCAATATGCGGATCAATACGAAAGCCATCATAGGTATACAGCCCGAATCCTGCAGGGCCGTTACGCCACTCAGGCTTTGGAGGCTCATCGCCGAGCCCAGCGGCATTAGCCACCATAGCAGCAGCGACAACAAAAATAAGCAGGAGCGCCAACCAGAATGCCGCATAAAGCAATAGTCCCAAAAGAGCCAGTTTGACAATCCACAGCGGGGCAAACGCTACCCTAACGGGCATCCCCTGATCGACAAACCAGCAAGATATCTGTTGCTCGCAACGCACATAGCTACGCCAGCCTCTGCCAAGCCAACGGGCAAAGCGTTCTGCAATACTGTTATGGCTCGTGCTATTCATGGTCATCGTATACCTGCGTTACCCGTTTATACCGAAAGCCCACCTTACAGCGATTGATACGCGATTTTGTTACGGAAATCGCCTTATCTACTTAGATTAGAGCAGAAATACCATACATAAACCACCTAACCAAGCGGAGGTTTTATGCCCCATTTATTGCACTGACAGAGCCAAAAATTTTCAAACCTGTCAGGCATAGCAGCACGTGTCAATCAAAATCCCTTCGGAAACGTTTGTGCCAACCAGTAGTCGTATCGCATAGACATAATTTGGTAGAAAACACTTACCAAAACTTTAAAAAGGAGCGAAAAGTTGCCAAAAAAAGCGTTTTAAACAAGGGGGGTGACTTAAAGTCCGTAGACTTATAAGTATCAAAAATGGAGGATTTCTCGCTTGAACTAAGTGAGGAAAACTTATGGATGATGTAAGCGTCTTATTCCAGTTAGGACAAAACATATCAGTTTTAAGAAACGCTAAAGGTATAAGTCAAGAAAAATTAGGTGAGCTTACTGGACTTGATCGGACATACGTCAGTTCTGTCGAACGTGGAAAAAGGAACATAAGTCTTCTTAATTTGGTAAAATTAGCAACAGCTCTGAACACATCACCTGCCGAATTGCTGATTGGGATCGGAGGTGTTAATGAATAATATCGACAGAGCCTACGAATATTATAAAGCTTATATTCAACAAGAAGATCTAATGAATCTTCTCTCGGAGCACAATTTGAAAACCGCAGGTTCCGTACCATCTGTACTGTGGGAACTGTTTGGAGCTATGCTTACTGGTAGAAAAGGCACGGGAACAACAGGTGCTGACCTACTTGGCTGGGAAGTTAAATCAGCCACTGTAGGTTCCAGTTTTGAGTATCAGTATCACTTAAATACTGGAGCTCATAAGATACTGGAAGACTGCGAAGTTAATCACCTATTTTGTAGCTATTCAAAAGATTATAAATGCGTCGATGTACGAGTAATGACCGGTTCAGAACTAGCTGATAGTTATTTTAAAGCTTGGGAACCTCTATACTATAAAAATTACCAAAAAAATATCAGTTCAGACCTAAGACGGCAACGTTTTCGAAAAAGCATTTCTTATGGTTTCGTTGAAAAAAATGGCACGCTGATTTTACAAATTAATGATGGTAATATCACCTTGAGACAAGATGAGATTCTTGATTTTTTCAATAAGTCTACAGGCTGTTAAATGAAAAATTTTGCTGAGTTTTTTGCTGGTGTAGGTTTAGTCCGAGAAGGTCTTAGTCCAGATGGTTGGGATTGCGTCTGGTCTAATGACATATCTAAAGATAAGCAAATGACTTACATAGCAAATTTTGGTGATTCTGACTTTTGGTTGGGTGATATCTGGGATGCAGCAAGAAATCCAGAAACTATACCAGATGAAGTATTTCTATACACCGCATCTTTTCCTTGCACTGACCTTTCAGTTGCCGGTTCAAGAGCTGGTTTAGCAGGAAAAGAATCAGGAACCGTGAACGCTCTGTTTGAAATTTTATCTCACAAAAAAAATGCTAATAAATTACCTAAAGTAGTAATGTTAGAGAATGTGTCTGGTTTTCTAACATCTCATGGTGGTAGGGATGTCATTGATACTGTTCGGAACCTCTCTGAATTGGGTTATTTTGTTGACATAGTTGAACTTGATGCAGCAAATTTTTCAGCCCAAAGCCGTCCAAGAGTATTTGTAATAGCCGTTATCGCTGAGCTTGCAGAAATCGTGATGCACATAAAAAGCACAGATATCTTTTTTGATAACTGGTGGATGCTCTTTGATAAAAATTCAGATTTAAGATCTAACAAACTAAGAAAAATCATCCTACAGAGTAATGAATTAAATTGGGGACTTTTTGACATCGTTCTTCCTACCACAGAAAAAGTTGATTTGTCTACAATCGTAGAGACTAATCTGGATGCGAATGACAAACGCTGGTGGAATTCAGAGCGGAAAGAACACTTATACTCCCAAATGAGCGATAATCATAAGACCACACTGAGAAAAATGCAGCTCAACAAGGAATATTCATATGGCACAGTTTACCGGAGAATGCGAAATGGCAAGTCAATGGCAGAACTACGAACCGATGGTTATGCCGGCTGCTTGAGAACACCTCGTGGTGGTTCAAGTAAACAGATTCTGATAAGAGCAGGAAAAGGCGATTGGAGTGTAAGACTCCTAACACCAAGAGAATATGCCCGTCTACAAGGTGTACGGGATACCTTTATACTACCTGAAAATGATAATAAAGGGTACTTTGCTATGGGCGATGCTGTCTGTGTCCCTGTAATTAAATTCATAAGTTCTTCTATCTTAGAAAGAGTGTATTTAGCGTATCTTGAAAAAAATATTCAAATAAAATCATGCGCCTAGAGTGTAATGATTCTTACGTAACATATTCTGCCGGATAGTACTGATATCGCGTTCAATTTCCTTCGTTATTTTTATTTCCAGTTAACTCTGCCAAACCGTTCTACGTCTGAAGCAAATTACACTTTGGCTTCAGACCGAAAGAATTACATAGTGATATTCGTCCCTGCAACCCCGAGCCTTCATAGCGTTATCCATTTCCCAGCACAAAAAGGACTCCTCACTGCCGCATTGATACTCGATGGCACAGACAAACAACGCTATATCGAAAGGCTCCAACAAGGGTAAAACCGATAACAGGTAATGGAATGGGTTAAGGGGAAAGGCTCTACCCAGAAAAGGAAAAGGCCCGTTTACCCCGCACTTGAGGCATCACCATGTTTACTCTGTTCCAGCGAAAAAAGCCCACGCCACCCCAGCCAGATCCTGTCGTGCCAGAAAAGGGGCTGCTCCAGCCAGAACCCGCAGCGTCTTTGCTGGCCACACCTCGTCGGCAAAAGCTGCTGGAACACATCTGGCAGCGCACCTCACTCTCTCGCAAGCAATTCATCGCACTTTACCGCAGGCCTCTGGAGTGCTACGCAGAACTGGTACAGTTGTTTCCTGCCTCGGAAACGCATCATCATGCTTACCATGGCGGCATGCTCGATCACGGACTTGAAATCGTCGCCTTTGCATTAAAACTGCGGCAGTCCCACCTGCTGCCTGCAGGCGCGCCTCCCGAAGATCAAGCCGCGCAATCAGAAGCTTGGACAGCGGCCATCGCTTATGCCGCACTGCTCCACGACATCGGCAAGATTGCTGTTGATCTGCACATCGTGCACGAAGACGGTAGCCTCTGGCACCCCTGGTACGGGCCGCTGAAACAGCCCTACCGCTTTCGCTACCGGGATGACCGTGAATATCGTCTTCATGGCGCTGCCACTGGCCTACTCTACCGGCAAATTCTCGATAACCACATCCTCGACTGGCTCAGCAGCTACCCGGTTCTCTGGACTTCGCTGCTGTATGTGCTCGCGGGCCAATACGAACACGCCGGCATGCTGGGCGAACTCGTCATCCAGGCCGATCGCGCTTCGGTAGCTCAGGAACTGGGTGGAAATCCCAACCGCATCATCCTGGCGGCTCCCAAGCAGGCGCTACAGCGCAAGTTACTCGACGGGTTACGTTACCTGCTCAAGGAAGAATTGAAAATCAACCAGCCCCAGGCTTCGGATGGCTGGCTGACAGAGGACACGCTTTGGCTGGTCAGCAAGACCGTCTCTGACAAATTGCGAGCTCATCTGCTGGCACAGGGGATCGAAGGCATTCCATCCAATAACACGGCTGTGTTCAACGTGTTGCAGGAGCATGGCGTACTGCAGCCAACCCAGGATGGCAAGGCCATCTGGAAAGCCACCATCAGGAGCACATCCGGCTGGTTACACAGTTTCACGCTGTTGAAACTCTCTCCGGCATTGATCTGGGAAGCGTCCGAACGTCCAGATCCTTTCACAGGAACGGTGACGATCGATAGCAGTTCCCCCGATAGCAGCGACGCGATGTTTCCCGCACCTGAACCCGCCGTATCTGCCCCTCCCGCTCACCCCACACCCGTTCTTGCAACAGCACCGTCCCCCACTGCGCCACACGATGTCATGGAAGACATGCTAGAAATGCTGATACCAACCGAAGCCCCCGGCACCGCAGCATCTCCCAGCGCGTCGAACATTGCACAACCCGCCACCTCACCACCTGATGATACAGATGAGCCCATGCCTCCACAGACCTCGGATACGCCATCCCAACCTGAGCCTGTCAAACCGCTTTCGAGCGAACACTTCATCGCCTGGTTGAGGGAAGGAGTTCAATCACGCAAACTCATAATCAACGACGCCAAAGCGATGGTGCATACCGTGAACGATACGGTCTATCTTGTCAGTCCTGGGATTTTCCAGCGCTATGCACAGGAGCACCCCACAATTGCCACCTTGGCGAAACAAGAGGGATTACAGGATTGGCAGTGGATTCAAAAGCGCTTTGAGAAATTAAACCAGCATCGCAAACAGGCAAATGGCTTGAATATCTGGACCTGCACAGTCAGCGGGCCACGTAAATCCCGACGGTTAAATGGCTATTTACTTTCTAAGCCAGAGACAATTTTTAGCAAACAGCTACCAAACAATCCTTACTTGTCATTGGTATAGAAAAATTGGCCCCGTCCGTAGACACGACAGTGATACTGTAAGCACACCCGTTTTAGTTCCACACACTTTTTGAGATTTCCGGTTTTTCAGTCATCAGTTGGTATTCTTCCGGCGTCAGGTTATTCAGGGATTCGTGAGGCCGCTCGCTGTTGTATTCCGTCAGCCAGCGCTCTGTGATTTCCCTCGCTTCATTCAGGGTTCTGAACAGATAAAAATCCAGTATCTCTGTCCGGTACGTTCAGTTAAAACGTTCGATGAAAGCATTCTGCGTTGGTTTTCCCGGTTTGATAAATTCCAGCATCACGCCATGCTTTTCAGCCCACCGCGCCAAAGTCAGCGAGATTAGTTCCGGGCCATTGTCCATCCGCAGTTTCAGCAGATAACCACGATTTGCCACGATCCTGTCCAGTACTCTGACCACCCGCTGTGCCGGGATATTCAGATCGATTTCTATTGCGAGAGCCTCGCGGTTAAAGTCATCCACCACATTGAACGTGCGAAAGCGTCTGCCGCACACCAGCGCATCATGCATAAAATCTATCGACCAGCTCTGGTTAAGTGCTTCCAGCGTCGCCAGCGGAGCCTGATTGCGCACCGGTAGACGTTGCTTTCCTTTACGACGAAAATTCAGTTTAAGCAGGCAGTAAATCCTGTGAACGCGTTTATGATTCCAGGCATTACCTTGCCTGCGCAGCACCTGAAACAGCTTCTTAAAGCCGTAACGGGGATAGCGTTCAGCCACCTCCGCCAGAGCCCGGATCGCCGGTTCATCACGACGGGTATCCGGCTGATAAAAATACACTGTCCTGCTCAGCGACAATGTCCTGCATGCCTGGCGTATGCTCATCGCAAACTGCGCGGTCAGGTAACTGACGAGCTCACGCTTTATCGCTGGTTTTAAAGCTTTTTTTCGATGACATCTTTCAGAGCACGACACTCGAGACTCAGATCGGCAAACATCTGTTTCAGACGACGCTTTTCATTCTCCAGATCTTTCATCTTTTTGATATCAGAGGCTTCCATACCGCCAAATCTCACTTTCCAGTTGTAGTACGAGGCTTCGGAAATGCCGGCTTCTCGGCAGACATCCTTGACGGTACGTCCGGCTTCAACGGACTTCAACACGGCGATGATCTGGTATTCAGTGAATCGAGCTTTACGCATAGAGATCTCCTCAAAGGGACATAATCAGTATGTCGGAAGATCTCTAAAAGTGAGTGGTTGGGTTTACCAGGATACTTACATCCCCCCTTCTTTAAGGATAGCTTTGCATCGCCCCATTGAACTCACAGCCAAAAGCGGACATGAATACGAGTTTAATTGAGTGAAAATGAGTCAGGAAAATCTTATGAATAGTGAATTGTAAACCAGTCTCGAAATATTTTTGAGAAGTACACAGATTCTTCTCTTCCCATGTAGGGTTCGTGATTTTCGATGCGAAAATAACCATTCTTTAAATAAATTGTACGGCTTTCTGGTTTACTATAAGTCATTTTATTTTCTAGTTCGGTGAACACCAGAGCGATCACCTTGAACTATTGAGCATTTACATAGAATTACTGATAAGCACCAGTTAGAAATCTACTTGGTGTAAGGGGGTATTATTTCTATTGTTGACTTCTCAGGTCAATGCCTTTTTTTACTTCTAGTGTTTTTTTATCGATTAATGAAAACTCTTCTAACAAATCGTTTATAGATTCTAATGACTTGATTATTTCGGATTCATTTAATTTCACAAGTCCTACTTTGTGAACAACAATCTTCCTGATTTCATTCGCCTGATCTATCATATCAGCCATTTCTTTAGTTATGACCCCTTTATTGTTGCATAGGTATTTAGATTGCATCCTTATGTTTTTTATATTTGCATCACTCTTGTAGAATATATCATTACCACTAGACGATAACTTGCAAATCTCCAATACAATATTTGCAAGTTGATAGTACTTGCTGATGAAATCCGCTGAGTATTTACTTGCAGCTCCGCTGAAATTTTCAGCTAACTCCTCCCTCTCAATCTCTTCAATGTGTAGGTCACCAATGGAATCAAGTGCGACTTGAATTTTTTGACAAATATCGTCGCTAATAGTACTTAGATCATCTAGCTCTTGTTTTGTGATGCCTTTACAGTGCGCGATTTTGCAACGATATTCATAAAGCTTTTCCCATTTTGTTCTTAAATACTCAGATTCACACTGCACCTTTTTAGCGAAGTATTTTTCCCAGTTCGTAAAAGGTACATAGTGTTTCAAATCTTTAGAGGTGAAAGTGTCGGAGTCGTCCTTTCCTTTTATTGTTTCAAAAAATCTACCGGCATCTGATTTTGTGTATTTTTTGAATAGAAAATTGGACAACTGTATGAAGTCGATTTCATGTAAAAAGTTTGTTCTTTCTTTTTTAATTTCACTTCTAACTGAGTCGAGAACTTCCTTAGGGGTGTTTGATTCACTCCAATTATACCCAATGCTTATTGCCATAAACTTAGCAATAAGTTTACGCATCAGATTTTCAGTCTTATATATTTTAGGGTAACCTAATATACAGTACTCTTCACCAACACCATCATGCAGGATTATTATATCCCTCCCGCTAAATTTAGAACATATCGTTCTTATATCTTTTAGAAATGTTTTAAATTCATTGATTCCTTCGTTGCTCGTATCCTCTGTCTCTATTGTTAAGTCATAGTATGTAGAATCATCAGTTAATGAACCTTGTGCTAATTGGTATTTATATTGCCTTCCTGAATGTGAAATTTTATCGCCCTTTCCGAATGATATTGATTTATGTGTGGATAATAGGTTTTTGAATGCTGACACATCAGCACATACACAATCATTTGAATCAAATGTAATTAAATATTCTGTTTTCAATTTACAAGTCCATATATTTTTTATTTATGCCATTTTAGTTTTTGTTATTATTTATTCTATAACAAAAAAACTAGGAAATAGGATTATACATTAATTGTGAAGCTTTACTTATACATATCACTATGACTGCGATAAAATCCTTGCGACAAAAACCATCTCAGATAAGAGTGATGTCCTCCCCGTTTATAAACACACGGTAGTGTAGTACTACACCCTCATCGGTGAGAACAATTACTAACTTCAGCTTTTCACTCTCAGCAGACTGTTATATTTTCTAGCATCCTGACTAAAATCCGCCCATAAAATTTGAACTAATACAAATAATACATTTAACTATTATCATTATTTGAAAATATGATCAAGAAATTCACCCGTTGCACAGTGCTGAACATCTGAACGTGTGATTCCTTGACGTTTCCAATCAGAAGATACATACTCAAAATATCCGCATTCTAATTCATAATTACTTTTTGTGATTATAATATTTAATTCATTAATGAAACATCTTACTCTTACTTGCTTCGAGTAAAAATTGATATAATCCATAGTATTAATTGGAAGGTATGTTACTTCTGAATGCGACCAGTATTCTACAATACGTGCACAACGGACCCAAGAAGGCTCATTAAGTTGATTTTCTATTTCACCGTAAAGTTCTCTAATATCTTTTGCCGCTTTTGATTTATGTTTTTTTATCAACCTTCTTACGTAGCACATGTCTAGCATATATTCTCCTTTAGTGCTATTCGCCATGATATAATTACCTCGATTTATTATACGCTTAAGCGGATTTTTGTGTGTTGCTCTGGATTTAGCATTGAATGATTTTTTCAGACTCCATCTTACGCTCATTTTTCAACGCCTTCTACTGGTTCCATAGTTCCATGAAAAGCACTGCATAGATACTGCTCATAATGTCAGCGCAGGGGGCCTGATCTCTGTTGAACAAGACATCGCAATCTCAGTCATGCATACATCTCTGATCCTACCCACCTAATGTGGACACAGTCCTAAGCGAGGTTCTGGTTTTCAAATTGTTCCGGGCTGAGACCACCACAGGCACTGTGGCGACGCCAGCGATTGTAATCTCACTCAATATAATTAAATACCGTTAAGCGTATCGCTTCCCTGCTGGCAAAGCGTTCGCCGTGGATACATTCTACTTTTTTCAATGTGTGAAAGAAGCTTTCCACACAGGCGTTATCGTAACAGAAACCTTTGGCGCTCATACTGCCACGCAGTGTATGTCGTTTCAGCAACGCTTGATAATCCGCTGAACAATACTGCCCACCTCTGTCTGTGTGAACAATGACATTCTGTGGGCGTTTACGTATCCAGAGCGCCATCTGTAATGCATCACAGGCCAGTTGTGCCGTCGTCCGTGCGAAGATAGGTGATATCACCTGCCCACTTCTGGTTTGGGCCGCTGGCGATGAAGTTCTGCTTCAGCAGGTTTTCCGATACCGGCAGGCCATGTTCACGGTAGCTGACCGGACTGAGTTTACGACTGGCCTTCGCCCGTAACCCCTGACGACGCAGACTGGCAGCAATGGTTTTGATGCTGAACTCTGCCCGATGCTTTTCGATAAAGACATACTTCATTTCAGGCGCTTCGCGAAGTATGTCGCGGCCTTTTGGAGAATAGCCAGTTCCTCAGCCTGTTCAGCCAACTGTCGCTTTAGCCGGGCATTTTCAGCCGCGAGTTCACTTTCGCGTTCTGAGGCGGTCATTTGTTGCTGCTATTTACTGCGCTATGCATAAAGCTGTGACTCGTACAGGCTAAGTTCGCGTGCAGCGACAGCGACAGCGACAGCGACAGCGACAGCGACAGCGACAGCGACAGCGACAGCGACAGCGACAGCGACAGCGACAGCGACAGCGACAGCGACAGCGACAGCGACAGCGACAGCGACAGCGACACCAATACGCTCCGCCAGTTTCAGGGCTTCATCTAGGAATTCGGGCATATGCTGCTTACGGGGTTTCTTATTGGCTGATGCAGGTTTTGTCACGTGAGTCACCTTTGATTGAGAGTTTACTCACTTAGTCGCGTGTCCACTAATGGTGGATAGGATCAAACTTCCCCCACCCGTGTGCCGGTTTCGGCCTGCTTCAGGGCAAACGCAATCTGCTCTCCGGTATAACGTGTCTTTTTCATGCCGGATGACCTCTTTTGGACAGAGACGACGGGCCGAAAACCCTACTTTACGCAGGTACTGAACAAAGGGAAGAGATCACTTTCAGGTAGCCAAATAACTCACTCTTGATCAAATTTCAGGGATAGCATCATGTCTGCTGCTGCCACTCATAGACAGTCGCATTCTGCCTAGGCTTCGAACCTTGCAGGAATCCATTCTACATCAACTGGTGTTGAGCCTAACTGCTATAGCGTTTCGAGCAGCTTGGTCACCAACCGTGCCAAATGGCGGGAATCATCCAACGCTCTATGATACTGACCTTCCCAGGTGATTCCTAATGACTCCACGGCTTCCTTCAAATCTGGTGCCGGTGTATCGAAAAAACTACTGTAGAACAAATCAACAGAAAGATGCTTGAGGTCATTGAGAGATGATTTAACACCGAGCCTTGCACAGTCACGTTTCATTTGTTCAGCATCGTAAGTGCCCCAAGAGCACCAAACCACACCCTCTATTAAAAACGGTTGCAGCAGAGTATCCACTATCTGGCTAACCTTCGAAAACGGTTGGGCATTATCTACATCATGCTGTTTGATCCCAGTGAGTGCCTTACAAAATGGTGTCAAATTAGGGTGAAGAATTGGCTGGACAAACTGAGAGAAATTGGTCACCACCTGGTAATGCTGCAGTAAGTCCAGTGTAACAAGCCCAACCTCAATGATTTCCATTTCCTCGGGAGTGACCAGCAATGAACAGCCTGCTCTATCGGCAGCACTCATGCTTTTTGGGTAGTCGTCACAAGTCGCTTCAAGGTCTATACAGATCAGATAGCGCGATCCAGATAACTGATGTCGAAATATCTCAACTGCTTGTCGTTTTTTGAAGTTCATATCTAATCTCCTTTGGCTTGCCGCTGTCCCATCCGCAGTCCCCACACTACTTTATAGTCGACAAACAGCGCGTTGTAGAACCGATTCCTACCGTGATTTTCAGAGGTTGAAGTTTCATCGCTTGAATAGCGGAGACGAGCTATTTACACTTAATAGCCAGACAGTATGCTCTTACAAGTGCGCGATTTTCGTATATTTTGGTGCCCATATACCGCCACCTTATTATGAATGCAGAACTTAGATTATGGGCATGCCGATCTGCCCACGCCCACAATACATAAGGATTTGAAAATTGAGCATCTCTGAAAAATTCCAGACGTTTCTGGAAAATATAAAAGTTGATAACGGCGAACAGATAAGCGGAAAATACGGTGACATTACGTCTTGTCTAAATAAACGATTCAGGAACACAGATTCCTCCACTGCCAATAATCTGCAGGTAGGATCCTATGGCCGCTGGACAGCCATTCGAGGTATTTCAGACCTAGACATGATCTATATCATGCCAGCAAGCAAATGGGATGATTACAACATAGATGGTGGTCAATCAAAGCTGCTCACCGATGTCAAAGACGCCTTAAAGGCTAGATATCCCAGAACAGATATCTATGTGGATAGTCCTGTCGTAAGAGTGCTATATACCAGCTTCCATGTAGAGGTACAGCCCGCATTTGAGCAAGACGATGGAAGCTTCAAATTTCCTGATACGCGTAAAGGTGGAACCTGGAAGACAACCAAGCCCCGTGCCGAAATTAAGGCCATGGCGGATACAAATGCCGAAAAGAACCGGAATCTGCGCAGGCTGTGCAAAATGGCAAGAGCCTGGAAAAATAAACACGGCGTGGCAATGGGTGGTCTGCTGATCGATACACTAGCACACAACTTTTTGAATTCCACTACCGAATACGATTCCAGAAGCTATCATTATTACGATTGGCTAAGTCGAGACTTCTTCAAATATCTGGCGGATGAGCCAAAACAAGAACGTTATGTAGCCTTAGGTAGCGGGCAACATGTCAAGGTTAAGGAATCTTTCCAGAGCGCTGCCAGCAAGACTCACCAACTTTGCCTCAAGGCTATTGATGCCTCGGGAACCGACGGCGAAAACGCGAAATGGCAGAAAGTCTATGGTAACCGGTTCCCGGCACCAGAGAAACAGATTGCTAAATCATCGGCGCGCTCCTTCCGCGATACTGAAGAGTTTGTGGAGGATCGCTTCCCGGTCGATATTCGCTATAAGCTTAAAATCGATTGTGAAGTCACTCAGGCTGGATTTCAACCGGGCAAGTTGCGCTCTATGCTGCGGAGAAACTTCAAACTGAGTCCTAAAAAGTCCTTAAAATTTGAAGCAATCGATAACACCGTGCCTGGTAACAGCCAGATGTACTGGAAAGTTCTGAATCGTGGCGATGAAGCCGAGCGCCGGGACTGTTTGCGCGGACAAATCGTAAAGGATAGCGGCTACTCTACAATATCAGAGCACACCAATTTTGCTGGCGATCATATCGTGGAATGTTACGTTGTCCAAAATGGGGTCGTTGTTGCCAAAGACCGCATTCACGTTCCAATTGAGTAACACTGTATGAATAGAGAAGCATTTCTGAAGTCTACTGCTGAAATTGGCTACAATGTTGGCATAGGTTGTAAAAAGCACTGGGCCACTTTGGATATCGTAGATAAAGTTCCGGGCTTTATCGGATTTATTTCAATGGCCGTTGGTATATTTGCGTTAGTTATTGATGAGTTGAGCGCAAAAATTCCGTCTGCCATAATGCTGATATTCGGTATCTGTGCGATCTATATATCTTACTATGACCATAAGAAGCCTGATTATGAAAAGGCCGCCCAGTATTTGACAAAAACTCTCGAAAAACTGCGTGACTTGTATAGAGAGGTACAGAGTTCTAATGGCCCACCGACCACTGCTCAACTGAAACGACTAGATGATCTTCGTAACGAATACTATCGACGCTGCTTGAGCAAGCAGATACTGTTCAGTGACTGGTATGCTCATTATAAATTCTTCTGGCAACATCAGATTGGCTGGATGGATGAACAGCTAAAGTTCAAATTTTTCCGCGACAAGCTACCACTATCGCTCATGGTTTGGTGCGTTATCGGGTGTGTTGGCACAGCTTACTACCTGCAGGGAAAAACCATTCTTCTTGTAGATAAAGAAAGCAGCTTATCTGCAGTGCAACAGAACCAACCACCTGCTATGCCGAAAGATGTGACTGAAAAAAGGAAGCTACCGGCCTTGACTATACCAACAGGCCACTAGCACGTTGACGGTTCAGCACCTGTACAATACTGCCACAAGCGTGCTCACGACCCACAACTTAGTGAACATGATGAAAACATTTGCCATCTTTTTCCACCATATTAATTAACGGAATTTCAGTAGCGGTGAAGGAGACAATATACAGCGTAATTTAGAATGCCCTCAATGTGCTAGCACTATAGCACCAGTAGCTTGATTGATCTCCTACCAATATCGGTGCCAAGATAAATCAGAGATCCGGGCCTTTTTGCAGACTTCGAACAAATTCTGCCGGAGTCTGGTTATTTAACGAAGGGAAGAGATCACTTTAAACAAGAGGCGTAAAAAGGCCTCTATGCTGTATGTCATTTTTTGAATTTGTCGCTACACATATCATCGATAAAGTTTGCAGTGTAATTACTTGCATCACTTTTCAAGTAAGTAAGAACGCAATCTTCGTAGGTACCAGGGGCCGTAAGATATTTATAACTTAGGCAGAGTATGAAAATGAAAAGACAGAGAACGACTGCATATAGAAAACTCTTACCGGTGAAAGATACTGTCATAAAAAGCCCGCCTTCCAATTAATATCCAGAAATCGTGTACCCGCTAGCAGGCTAAAATATTTGATTTGTAAGCCGATGCGTTGAGATTTTTCAAAGGCCGTCAGTTTCTAGATCTCCCTGATAAGTCGCTGGACTGTATCACCGGCCTGACCAGGTGGCACGGCAAATTTACGGCCCATTCGACGAATTACCACCTCGGCTATATACCCTATGACCTTCGAATTAATCAACTCTCAGTATAGATGGATCAAAAACAACTATCTCATTAGAGTTTTTTTTCACGCCACAGGGTAAAACACCTGTTTTGAAAATATCAAAAAGTTCCTCGAGTTTATTTTTAACTTTCTCCCCCTTCAGATATCGCTGCACACTAACCATCATTAAAATATAATTACACTCATCATCTACTTCTTTAATAAATTTATCATATTCAGAATTATCAGCCAGCCCTGCCTTTTTCCTCAAAAGATACTCTTTCCTTTTTCTTATCGTTTCTTTTAGAGTATCATTGCCCTCAGCTCTGATAGCCTTGGTTATATCCTCTTGCGCCAGATTATAGTTTTTGTCCAGTATCAGATCAGATGCCTGACCGGAAAAAAAGTCACCCCAAATACAATAATCCGAAGGTACATCCTGGCTAAAAAACAACCTTAAAGCATCATCTTTTTCCGTAATCATACTATATTCAGACAAGGCTATTTTAGAGCCTGATAAAAACAAGGGGTTCTTAAAAAATCTAATAGGCTCCATATAAAATTCAGCTTTATCATTCATTTGATCACCTTAATATGTTTTGCCATAACTCAAATACCCTCTGTCTACCTACTTGACCTATGTCCTTACCAAAGATGTCAGCATTCCACATATCTTTAGACCGAATAGGCATACCATCCATCATTCCTTTTTTTGCTGCATTTTGGATCTGAGCCACTTGCTTTGAAATAGAACTCACAGATTGATTAAGATCTATTCTATCTAAAGCTCCGCGTATAGCATCTGTATATCATGATTCCTCGCTATATGACAGTCGCCACTCTCATTAGTCGTTTACTGCTGAACCGAGTTTTAGCGCGAGGTTGAAGTGCGCGAATAGGGTACTCCGATAGCCACAACCAACTGGAGGGCGTTAACTATAACTAAGACACATTCTAAGTCAGGCTCACCGTTAATAAAGCAGCTAAAACAGAACGTTACTACATTGTGGGATACGCACGCATAACGGTAGGCCGAACCCGCCCTCCACCATCAACCTCAAGGGCCGCTGGCTCGAAGAGTTTGGCTTTATTACAGGAATGCCATCACTATTACCGTTGAGCGGGGCAGGCTGATTATTGAGACAGAGATTAATCTCTGACGTCGCTCATGATAAACAGTAGGTAAAATAAAACCGGAAGGATCTTGGAGAGCGTTTCCGGCTTATTGTTTATATTTCATACATGAGTATTTGTAATCATTCATCTCCATATCTTTTTGAGAATAAATCATGTATCGCTTCACTATTTATGATTTTAGATGACATGTTTTCTATATATTCAGCATCATCATCGTCAGTAATAGATACAAACATAATCCCTCCCTCCCTCCCATCTTTTAATATCTCTTCATTGGTTCTTCTTAGTGCATTCGTTAGGGAGTTAATAAGGTTGTTCTTAAAATCAAAAAAACTCTCTCTTTCTGATGATAATCTCAACTCCTTACTGATTTCAGAAAATAAATCAGATCCATATCCTTCATACGCCCATTCAGATATTGCCCATCTGTAATAAGTCTGATTTTCTTCACTTTTATCACTGTCCGCATCAAGTATCGTTTTGAATTTTCCTTCGGAGTTTGCACTTAAAGACACAGTCATAGCACTGCTATCCGTGTATAAAGAAAAAGCATAGAAATTTTCATTAGGCTTTTCAGATAAAATTTTCTTTATCAATTTAACTGTGAGCTTAAAACAATTTTCTTCAAATTTATTCCAATCCATACAACCTCAAAAGGTTAACCACCACAGACCTCAAGTCCGATTTTCTGGAGTGCTGATTTCATTTCACCCGTAGCTTTTAGAGCTGACAATCCTTTATTAATTATAATTTCATGAGCAGCTTCAAGTTTATCAGCAACAAATTTAGCGTTAGCGATTGAGTACGTTCTCCATCAAGATAAATCCAAATCGTCCCATGCTGAATATTTATAATTATCATCTAATGGTTTAAAGCCCACCCCCTCCAAACCAAGTCTCTCACACTCTTCCTTAAACACCGCCGAACAAACTGGTAACATCAACTCATTACAAAAAAATAGATTTTCACTTACACTATCTTTCACCTTGAATAGCTCTATCGAGTCATAAAAAAACCTCTCATCTTCCCCCGAAACGTTAAAATTTTCATTTTTCAAATCAGTCGATTTAGAATATATAGATCTTTCTTCATCCAAGATAGAAAGATAGCTTTTCAAAAAAAACAAAAAATATTTCTTATTGGGAGTTCGCCCTCTATAAAGCTCAACCTCCACAGGGATACGAATGAATTTAACATTTAACTTATCGCATAAAACACACATATCCATTGAAGCCAAATCATCTTCAATAAAATAATCACCACTCAAATTACTCGTTTTGGCTTTAAGGCTATAATGGCTAGAGAATTTATCTCCACATGGTGGAAAATCATAAAAACTATAGTCCGGCAAATCAGGAATCCAGTCTTTATCGAAAAAATGTGGAACACCTTTTCCATCAGGAACAAACTCAACAATGAAAAAACAATTCTGATTAGGACTCATAATAACCTTCCCGTAACAGGATCAACTTTAAATATATTTTTATCCAAACCAGCTCTAGCCCAGTCTTGAATCTCTTTTACTTTTAGAGCCAAACTGGTATCGCTCAACCGACCAGCCTGCTTGGAAAGAGCCGAGAGCTTCGCTCTTATTTCTGCCGTATACTGACTATGGCTAGACCAATGGCCCGGCAAACCTAATTTACTAGACAAATCTTGCGAGCCTGGCAAAAATGTACCATTTGATGCACCATCTCCATCCCAGCCTATCTTTTTAAGGCGATTAAAAATATTCTCTTTAAGCTTAGGGTCTTTCATCAACTCTTCAGGTATGAGATGGTGATTAGCCATACCATCCCCAGTTCTAGCCCCCATATTTCGACCAAGAACACAGCTACTTAGTCCGAAAGGATCAATCCACCCAATAGGGTTATGAGTATACCCATAGTTATTTTCCCCACCCAAAATACTGATCGGGTCAGGCGAGATATAACAGCCACCACTTGGTTCATAATAACGAAATCTGTTATAGCACAAGCCACTTTCCGCGTCACGGTATTGACCGGCAAACGCCAGTTCCGGATCGAGATTTTCAGTATTATCTGTATAACGCTGGCCCCATAAATTGGTGCGTGGAGCCTGCCAGCGAAGTTCTCCTTGTGGAGTGAATGCGGCCTGCGGTTCGCCGTTATGGCCGCTGGTGACAAAGTCCGTTTCCCAACTACCGTCTGTATTTTGGCGTTGCTGAACCAGCAGTTCCCAGCCGTTATGCACCCAGTGGCGACGGCTGATAAGCTGGTCGTCACGATGGTGGCGCACTTCGGCAATCTGGTCACCGTCCCACAGGTAGCGGAGTTCGTCCTGCGTTTGCTCACAGCGCTTGCCAATGCGTCGTCCGAACGGGTCGTAACGGTAGGACCAGCGCTCTCCTGTCGGCGTGTCTACGACTCTAAGCTGGTTACGGCTGTCCCAGCGGTAGTGCCACACCTGCGGCCGATAGCCCGGCTGTACCACCTGTTTGCGTATCAGCCGCCCGGCTTTGTCGTACTGGTAGTGAGTGTTGTCCTGCTGGGTCAGACGTCCGGCCTGCCATTCGGTCAGTCTTGTCGTATCCTGCGGCAGGCCGTTGCGGGTGTAGCGGTATTGCTCCTCGGTGTTGACGCTGCGCCCTGCGCCACCGCTCAGTACCGACAGTACCCGTCCGCTGGCATCGAGTCGGTAACCTGCCGCCTCACGGTTGCGACGGGTGCCGGTCAGGTTGCCTGCACCATCATAGAGGTATTCACGGGTCTGCACTGGCTGCAGGCGACCGTCCACCGCCTGGCCGCTCATTTCCCGCGTCAGCCAGCCCATAGCATCGTATTCACGGTGCTGAGTAAAGCCACTATTGCTCTGGCGGATAGATTCACGACCAGCGGCATCATGAACCAGCGTCAGCTCCGCACCGTCCGGTAACATGACCTGGCGCAGTTCACCCGTTGCACGGTGATGGAAGGTACTGGTGAGCGCCGCGCTGTCTTCTTCACCTTCCCATGTCAGTGTCCGAGTCACCGTGCGTACAGTATCGTCAAACAGTCGGGTGATAAGTGTGCCGTTCAGCCACTCTCGCACTACTCGATCACGGAGGTCATATTCCAACTGGATATGGCTGGTAGCAGACGTCACGTCGATAAGCCTGCCTGCCGCATCGTAGCAGTAGTGCAGCATATCGTCTGGTGCCGTTTCTTTTATCAGTAATCCACGCCCATCGTGCAGGAAGTGACGGGTTTCCCCTTCGCCGTTACGAACGGTGATGCAGTGACCGTCTTCGTCATAGCCGTAGTGGGTCTCCGTACCCGCCATGTCCCGTTCGCGGATAACCCGCGCATCGGCATCCAGCCACCACTGCCACTGGTTACCGTCCGGTGCCGTGACGCACACCAACTGCTGGCTTTCCTTGTCGTACTCGTACTGCCAGGTGCGACCTGCTGCGTCAGTACGTGACGTTAATAAATCAAACGCGCCGTAGGTTTGTCGCCACACCGCGCCGTTGCCGTCGGTATAGTTCAGCAGGTTGTTGTGTTTGTCGTACTGGCGCTGCTCTTGCTTGTCGTCCGGGCGCAGCAGTTGCTCCGGTAGTTTCCAGCTTGCACGGCGATAGCCCAGCCGATAGGTTGAGCCATCCGGGCGCGTCCAGGTGGTCAGCCTGTCCTGCTGGTCGTAACGTAGTTGCTGGGTACGGGACTCCGCATCCGTGGCGCTCAGCAGGCGCTGACGGTGGTCGTAAAACAGGCTGGCCTGTACCTGACCGTTCGGGTCGCTGACTTCGGTCAGCAGGCCGTAGCGGTTCCACGCAAAGCGCACCTCGCTGTTGTCCGGTCCGGTCAGACTCTGCGGGTTGCCCTTGCTGTCGTAGAGCCATGCCCAGTTGCGCCCGAGTGGGTCAGTAATACCGATAAGCCGCTCATGGTCGTCGTAGGTGTACTGCCATTGGTGGCCGCTGCCGTCGGTGAAGGTGCTGACCAGCCCGGTATCATCCAGATAGGCAAATTCCACCACCCGGCCCGCCGGGGTGATTTCCCGCAGCAGGTTGCCCGCATCGTCATACTCATAACGGGTAACGTGCCCGAGCGGGGATTTTTCCCACGCCATCAGGTACAGGTCATTGAAGCCATATTCACTGCGTTGGCCTAATCCGTCAGTCATCACCACACGGTCTGCCAGGTACTCAAACTTCGCCGTCAGGTAGCCGTCGGCACAGGTGGTGTAGACGCACCGGCCCTGAAGGTCATACTCATAACGCGCCCAGGTCTTGTCGTTGTCGTGCCAGCGAGTCAGACGATGATGGTTGTCATACTCGTAAAACAGGTGATAGGCATGGGCGGCATCCGCCTCGACCAGTCGGCCCTGTGCATCCTGCCGGTACTCGGCCAGCACGGTTTTCTGGCCGCCATCGATACGCTGTATCTGACGCAGAAACTCACTCTGCCACACCAGCAACAGCTCGATGCCGTCGCTGTGCCGTATCTTGCGCAGATAGCCTTTGGGGTCGCGGAGAAAGTCGATTCGGTTCTGGTGGTTGTCGGTAATAGCCGACAACAGCAACTGTTCACCCTGTTTGACGGTAAAGGCACGCCAGGTCTGGCTGTCACGGTGCCACAGGTGAAAGCCGTTATGCCGCCGCAGCAGTTTGAATTCGGGGTATTCGGCGCAGTACACCACGGTGGCACCGAGCCCGAAGGTGAAATCAATGTCATAGCCCTGTGCCAGCGTAATAGTGACATGGGTGTCACCCTCATCCTGGCTGACGGTAGCGACTTCGCTCCAGCTATCCTGCCAGCCACGGCCTACTAATCCGGCATGTGAAGAGGCGGTACGGTAAGTGCGTTCAAACACCAGCGGGATGGTCTGTCCCAGCGCCAGGTCGATACGATTTTCAATCACTTCACCGCTGGCGATATACACCGGGTCTTTCTTGAAAGCTTTAGCCGCTTGTGTCACCCGCGCCCGGCCCTTGTTCGCCTTAAATGCACGAGTGGCACAGCGTGTCTTTTGCCTGAGGCGCTTACCCGCCCAGAGTGCCCCAGCGCCCAGCCCTTTCATCACCGCTTTGGGGCCGCGAAAGAATAGCTTCCCCAACCCGCGAAACAGGCCACGGGTCGGCGGCACCAGAAACTCCACCGCAATCAGCAGCGCTTTCTGCCAGCCGCTGAACTCGTCCTGTATCTCCAGTACGGTAGCCTGACCGGAGCCAAAGAACACCGTTGATGCCCCGTCCTTGATGGTGGCACCGCACACGGTTTTATCGCCAATCCGCGCCGCCGGATGACCGTTCACGAAGACGGTTTCGCTGCCCTGCGCAATCAGTTGCGGTCCGTTGTGTTTGGTGCAGAGAACGACATCAACTTCCGCACGGGAAACCGGATGCCCTTCCACCGACACATTCGGTGAGCCACTGTCCACGCTCCCCGCCGGCGGTGAGGCACTGTCCACCATGGCGGATACCCGACCACTGACCGCCGATATCAGGCTTCCCGCCCCCAGCACCGCCAGCCCACCGACCACGGCAATCGCCAGTCCACCGGTGACGCCCACCAGGGCAACGGCCACTGCCGCGACCGCTGCTGCTACCAGAGCCCCAGCCACGGCACCGAGCAGCGCCCCCAGAAAGCTGCTGTGTTTGATAGGCTTGCCCGGCGAGGTCGGCGGCGAGCCGCTACCGGGTGCCGGTAAGTCGGGTGGCAGCGTGGGCCGATTGCCCGCGTGCATAGCGCCGACACGCGCAATACGGGCCAGAATGTCATCACGCATCGCTGCCTGCCTTACCCTCCGGTGTGACAGGTTCAGCAGATTCAAAGGTCTCAATCACAGCCAGCAGTTCAGCTTTACGTGCATCGCTTAATACATCAGCGGCAGTGATGGTAAAGGTCAGCAGCAGGTTGCCACGTACCTGCATCACCACCACCTGATGCATCTGGCCTTCCGGTGACTGCCAGGTGTACTCCAGCGCCGGGGCGGGCGCGCCCGACAGTGTCAGCTCCCAGGATTGCACTTCCTTATAACCATTGAGATGGGTAGAGAACTGCTCCAGCGTTTTCTGATACACCCCGTCTGGCGTCTGACTGGGTTCGGTCGGGGTGCGGTTAACCACCAGGTTAGTGGTTTCATCCGGCAAGACAAAAACGTGCAGGGATTCATCACGCCACTGCGCCGGAATGGCGAGCGTGCCTTCGTTCATCTGATACATGTTCACGTGTCCTTGTTGTTCTAGTTATTCAGTTCAGGTCGATTTGCTGGCCGTTGATGACAATGTGGGTGCCCTTGATGTTGATGACCCCGTCCGCGCCGATACCAATAAACCCCTTGTCCGTGGCTATCAGGATGTCCCCCTTCTGCGACTGGATGGCGATATTGTTTTTCACCTGCAGGCTGTCGTTGTCATCCACGACTGTGTTGCGGTTTTTGGTGACGGCGAGAGTCTGCTGCCCCTGGATTTCAGTGGACTGGTCTTTCACTACCGATACCGCCTGATTGCCCCCGACGCTTTCAGTGTGGTCAGCGGTCACGCTGGTTGTGCGGTTATTCAGCACCACGGTGTTCATGTCTTTCTGAGCATGGATAAACACCTCTTCCTGACCGGCCTGATCCTCAAAGCGCAGTTCGTTGAACCCCGCGCCTTTGTGGGTTGATGTGCGGATTGAGGTGCGCGTCTTGTTGGCGGGCAGCGGATACGGTGCTGGATTGGTGGCATGAAAGGTTCTGCCGGTCACAATCGGCTGGTCTGGGTCACCTTCGAGGAAACTGACGATGACCTCATGGCCGATGCGCGGGATGGCTATCAGGCCATACTGACCGCCCGCCCAGCCCTGGCTGACCCGTACCCAGCAGGAGCTCTGGTCATCGCTGGAGCCGTAGCGATCCCACGGGAATTGCAGTTTTACCCGGCCATACTGGTCGCAGTAAATCTCTTCACCCGCCGGGCCGACGACGGTGGCGATTTGCGGGCCGTCCACCATCGGTTTGTAGGGCAGGTCAGCACGCCAGGTGCTTTTGGCACTGATGACCTCAAAGCTGTTGCTGTAGGTGGTCGGTTCGCCGCCGCTTTCTTCTTCCAGCGCCTGCGGCTGCTGCCCGCTGTGGGTAATGGCCACCAGTTGCCAGCCGGTATTGAGTGCCGGGTTGGGGTGTTCGGTTAAAGCAAAACTGCTGCCGGGCATCAGTTCAGCGGCATTGGATTCACCGGAACCGGTCATGGCACCCGCCCGCAGTGCGTCCAGTCGGTAGCCGGTAAAGGCCTTGCCGCTCGGGTCTTGTTTAAAGCGCCCGGGGTAATCATAGTGCTGATAACTTTCGCGCTGGTGCGCCAGCTCGCCACTCATCTTGCTGTGCAGCAGGCCATACGCCGGGGTTTTGAAGCTGTAATCCTTGAGCGCGACTTCGGCGGTGCTGACGGCTTCGGCGTAGCGGAAACGTCTGACATACTCGCCTTCACTCAGCCCCTGCGTGGCGAGGTTGAAGAACAGCTCCGGGCCTTTGCTAAGCGCTCCGGCATCATCGGCAAAGACGACGCGGTGCTTGCCTTCTTCAAACTCATGGAAGAAGTACATCCCTTCTTCCGCTGCCAGACGGGTGACAAACGCCAAATCACTTTCACGGTACTGTACGCAGTATTCGCGCGGGGCGTGCTCGTGACGCAGCGCAAAGGCATAATCGGTAATACCAGACTCTTCCAGCAACGTACCGATAATGACCTCCGGCTTTTGCGCCTGAAAGATACGGGCATTGGTACGCAGCCCCAATCGCCACAGTGCCGGGCGAACCTCTGCCTGATAGCGGGTTCGGCGAAAACCGGTGTCGCCCTGTGCGAAGGCACTGACAATGCCGCTGACACGGCGCTTGAGTTCGCCTTCGTACCACACCAGCAGTTCGCAAGGCTGGTCAAGTACCGTACCAAAATCGATCCCCGGTAATGCACTCGCCAGATTCAGCGACAGGGCAAACGGCTGGTTAAGTGCCTCGCTGAGTTGAAAATCCACCACGGCAAAGGTCGAGGTGGGCAATGCACCGACCTTTACCGTGAACTGTAATCCTGTACTGTTTGCCACGTTTATTCCCTCGTTTCCCGTGATGAAAACCGTGTTGTCTGCACTCAGGTCTGGGAGAATCAGACCTCAGGACAGTACACGCAGAAAACCCGGGACAAGCCCGGGTTGAATACAACAGAATTACGCTTCGACAGGTGCACGCCAGTCATCAGAGCCAGAGGTACCGGCAACGGTGTGTTCCCAGTCGATTTTGCGGTAAGCCAGCGACACTTCGATTAACTGGGTGTAGTCCAGTTTGGACGGGTCCTGGCAGTGTGGCATTTTGCAGTCGATATCTACGATGGTGGCATCGGTCAGCACGGTAGAGAAGAAGTGCTCCTGCTTACCTTCTACAGACGTGCGATACCACTTCAGCGTTACGCTCGGCAGCATTTCGCCAGACGCCAGGGCGTTGTACATCAGCGGAACCGCTTTGTTCAGCGCGACGGTGAATTTGAACGGTTTGTGGACACGCTGACCAGACGGCTGACCAGACTGTGGGTCGGTCGGTACGGTGACCACGTGCTTGAATTCCTGTACCAGCATTTCATCTTCGTGGCCTTCCACATAGATGTTGCCGACAGAATCGGACGTGAAAGCACCTGCGGTGATATTGCCCTGCGTTTTACCTTCGATGCTGATATAGCATGGAGTTGGCATAGTCTTGCTCCTTGTTGTTGAACGTGATGAGTAACTTCACGTCCCGTATAGCAATCCGTATGCCAATTTTTATCTAATTGTTTTTACTAAATAATCACTTAATCCAAATTTTCCCTAAGTCAAATTTGAGCAAGAAGTTGCGCAGACCTCGTGAAAAAACGGCATCCATTGCGCAAAAAGTGATTTCCACCAGAAAGTGAGCAAGAAGTTGCGCAGAATGCGCAGTTATGCTGAAAGTTTGAGTTAGTAATATGAGATGCCCATCTCTTTGAAGAAAATGATCGATTAATTTCTGTCTATCGACTTTATCAGGGCATTTATTGTCTGCGTCCTCATTGAAACTTGCAGATACAGAACCAGCCAATTCATCCACTATTTGATTTGAGAATGCTGCAAATTTCACTTATCTTAGTTATGCCTTTGGCAAAATCCATTGGCGGGGATTTGCAGCCCCAAACCATGTTTCCCATCAGCGTTCACGCGCTGGTGTGCTTGAGTTCGTCTGTTATGGCGGTTCAGGCAGGGGAGGATTCGTCCTCGCCGGAACTTGGAAACATGGCCGGTACTGCAAACCCTGTCTGAATCGCCACCAGCAGTAAGACTCAGGGTTAATTCTATGACGATGAATAAGCAGGACTGGCACAACGCCGATATCATTGCAGGCCTTCGTAAAAAACACACCACACTGGCTGCTCTATCCCGACAAGCAGGACTCAGTTCTTCTACTCTCGCTAACGCACTAACGCGACCCTGGCCAAAAGGTGAACAACTGATAGCAAATGCACTCGGTGTGGAACCTGCTGAGATCTGGCCCAGCCGGTATTTCGATGACGATGGCAATAAACTGGAAAGAAAGACCAGAAATCGTTAATTCATGATGCTATTGATAAAAATTTGCTGACGAACCAAAAATTATCCGCTTCGCTAGGGAAGCGGATAAAAAGCATAAATCTGCACACTATCAAGCAATATGCACTGGAAGTATCTGGCGCTATGTCATAGCCCCAGCCAAAACAATTGTTTCTACTACTACCATGATGCTTGAGAGCATCGTTCTGCATAGAACAACCTCTGAGTTGCTCTACCATCAACTTCCTGATGTACATATTCTCAACTAACTCAGTTATTCCCCTTCACTTTGACAACCATTGCCCTCTGTACTGGCAGGAGAATCTGAACGCACGACCTTACCAGAACCGTTGTTCTAGAAGCACTGACTGAAAACCTTGCCGTAGCTTTAAAATAAGGCCATAATCAAGTCCACTAGTTATGCTAGTGGTGAAATAAAACTTGTTAAATCAAAGATTCAGATACTGGATTCTAATCCACTCGGTCGTACCAATTCATGTTCTGTAAACATTATTCTACGCCCGTAGGTTAATGAATGTGAGTTGAAATTCTCCCTACTCGTATCTTGTTAATTTCATCGAAAAAATAAATTCAGAATTTATCTTTTTATTCATGATAAAAATTGAAATTGCACTACTGAACTAGTTAAAATCACTAAAAAATTAGTCTGGATAAAAATTTTCAGCGATGATATTTTCACTGATGTGACGATATAGAATCCCCAGGATAGTTCGAGCTAGATATAAAGGCTAATAGATAAATCTCCGCTATACCTTGAGTCGCTACTTTACTGAAATTATATTAATTAGGATACTCGATGATTAAAAACTTGGTAGATATTGTAAATTTAATTTTAAATTTACAAAAATCCTTCAAAAAAACAAATGAAGAAAAATTCAACGCAAGCATAATTGAACTGTATAACGCGCTAAAGAAATGCAATTCTGCATTCGCTGCTCTTGATAATGATCACACATCAAATGAAAAAAAATTTGCACATAAAGAATCATTGAAAAACTTAGTTGGTGCATTTTCTAAATTTTATGATTACTTTAAAATAAATGATAACATTGAAATGATTAGCGATATTGGCAGTTATATAGGTCTAGAAAGCCTTAGTGCTTCTAGTTATTATGAAAATCCAGCCAAATTAGATCCACATGTTATTGAAGACATTATAAAAAACACTGGTAATGGTAGCTTTGAGAAGGCAATTGAAACGCTACGTATTTTTTTAAAAGAAAATATAAAAAACAATCATGACTTATTTTCCATCCTAAACGATTAGCACTCCGCCTAGGGTTAAAATATTGTTATATCACGTCATTTTATGGTTCTGATAAGCTCCCCCCCAATGAAAGAAAAATTGATTATGAACACAATTAAATAATAGGATCATGACGCAAATGCAATATCGGCAGACAACTTCGATAGTGACTGTCATAAAGTGTTTCCTTAAGAGAGAATACCTTATCAAAATAACGCTTTTAAGTCATCACTAATAATAGATAGCAGGCAACAACACCGCGGCCCTACTGGCCGCGCGTTTCCAGATACAGCACCGTGGCGGCGACGCGGGAGCGTACGTTGAGTTTGCGCAGCATGTTACGGATATGCACTTTTACCGTCTCTTCTGAGATATACAGTACACTCGCGATTTGCTTGTTGGATAGCCCAGAGGCCACTTCCTGCAACACATCCAGTTCACGCTCCGTCAATACGGTAAAGGGCGACGGCGTATCCTGTATAGCGATACGGTGGCGCAGCACGTCCCGCACCTGTTCGCTGAAAGCATCACCGTTACGAATAGCATCCAGCAAATGTTCCGGGGCGCTGTCTTTAAGCAGATAACCATCGGCACCCGCATCCATCAGCGCATAAATATCGCTGGGCGCATCGGAGACCGTCAGCACAATGACGCGGGCGCAGATCCCATCGCGCCGCAGCGCGTGAAGCGTATCCAACCCGCTCAATCCTTTCATGTTGAGATCGAGCAAGATGATATCGGGCGAATCCCGATTCGCGAGGCTCAGCGCCTCCATGCCATTACTGGCTTCCCCGATCACATCAAAAATGGCATCGGTTGCCAGTAGCTGACGGATTCCCCGGCGCATAAGCGGATGATCGTCGACGATCAACACACGATAAGATGGTTTTTCTGACATGCCCAGCCCCAATGTAATATGGATCTTATTATTTTTATTTAGAATATATCCCCGTCATACTGCAAGCGGTCTGCTTCCCACTCAACTTATTCCGGGTAGAGATTGTTCGTTTTATCGCGTTCACGCGCGGTCGTCGGCGTCGAAAAACAGACGCTAACCTGCGTCCCCCCTTCGGGATGAAGGCCGATAGATAACTTTCCGCCTAACCGTTCGGCGCGTTCCTGCATAATATTTAAGCCGTAATGTCCCGCAGGTTCCTCCTGATTGATAATGCCGCAGCCGTCATCACGAATATCAACACAGTGACGACCATCGGGCTGCGTACGGCAGTTGACGGTAATCACCGTCGCCTGCGCATGTTTAATGGCGTTCAGCACCGCTTCACGGATGATTTGCAGCAGGTGAACCTGCTGTGATGCATCCAACGCCTGCGTAGGGATCCGGCAGTCAATTGTAATGGTCGCCGGGGTCTGCGCACGCAGTGGCTCAATCATTTCCTGCATCGCCGCCGGCAAATCGGCCTGTTGCAGCGTCAGTCGGAATGTGCCCAGCAGTTCACGCAGCTGACGATACGCATCGCTGAGCGCCTGCTCGAAATCGGTGATGATCTGCCGGGCCTGCGCATTTTCTTCCGCTACCGCACGCTTTAATAACGTCATCTGGATATTCAGATAAGAAAGCACCTGAGCCAGTGAGTCATGCAGTTCACGCGCGATGGTGGCGCGTTCTTCCATCAGTAACAGCTGCTGATAGTGCTTCTGTGCCTGATTGAAATAGAGGCCGCGACCCAGCATATTCGCGACGCTTTCCATCAGCTGCGCCGACGGCTGCTGCGTTGATGCCTGCCACCGTAATTGCCCAAACTCAACGTCTTGCAAACAGATGGGCAAGGCCTGCCACGCAGTCTGTCCATCTGGCTGGCCTTCACATAACCGCCAGTTCTCCCCGACCCGCATTTCCAGACAGCCGACCGTTTCATAGCGGCGAACAATTTGCAGAATCTGCTGAAAACAATGTCTGTCGATCGTACTGACGTTCATCGCCTGAGAACAGTTGTACAGCACCTTCAGCATGCGGTTCACTTCCTGCAAGCGCAGCGTTTTCTGCCGAACTTTGTCTTCCAGAGAACGATAGAGCTTTTGCAGTTCGTCCGTCATGCTACTGAAGGTTTGCGCCAGTAATCCCAATTCGTTAGGCAGATTGACGTCCAGCCGCGAATGGGTGAAACGCCCCTTCTCAATGGACGCACAGGCCGCCATCAGCTTATTCAACGGCACCACCACCTGGCGGCGAATGCGACGCAGCGTAAAGAAGATCAGTATATAGATAGTGATCGAGCCAATTATTGATGTCACAACGACTATCATCATCTTGCGTTCGGAATAATGCTGCAACGCCAGTACAAAGCGGTCGATCTGCGTGACGTAGCCGATAATATTGTCCTGATACCACACGCGATCCCCCGCGTTCAGACGCTCATCCATTGTTTTCCAGCTCTGCAATAGCGCCGCATAACGATCGCGCACATCGCGCGGCACATACCAGCGATCCAGCAGGTGAAAAACCGGGGAATCCAACGTTTGCGCATAGAGGCGGCGATGCGATGCTAATTCTGCACGATCGCTCTGTAGGTCATACCCCATGCGATAACTTTGCATACGCATGGAACCGGCAACGTTGATCGCTTCCGCATCGCGTAAACCGCTGGCTAGCGTCAGTAGCGCAATGCCCGTCGTCAGGAATGAAAGCAGCGCGATATAGAAAAACGCGCGCGCCAGGCTGGTAGAAACAGGGCGTTTGACCATCACAACGAATAATCCCCTTTAACGTTATACCTACTCTAAATAAGTAGATCAGCATTTCAGCGTACTATCACGATCCCCGCCCACGCAGGCAAGCCAATGAGACGCGAATCCCACATAAGCTTGATCCGGCACCACCATTTACCTCTAAAGGGTGATTATCGCATACAGCCTAAGAGGAATAGTGTAACCCCTACAAAAACAGCGTGTTTTTTATTGGATATTTCATTGCGTGCCAGAGCGAAAAACTGCCATGACTAACCTTTCTCGGCGTTCCCTACTGACTGGTGGCCTACAGCGGGCAGATAACGCGTTACGTCCGCCGTGGAGCGGTGCAGAAAGCCAGTTCCTGAGCCAGTGCACGCGCTGCAATGTCTGCGTAGATGCCTGCGGATCGGGGATTATCCAGCGCGGTTCGGGCGGTTTTCCCACCATCGACTTTCAGCGCGGCGAATGCACGTTCTGCTACGACTGCGCACGTGCCTGTCCACAAGCGCTGTTCGCGGAGAGCCACACCACGCCGTGGGAATACCACCTGACGATTCAGGATGCCTGTTTATCGCTGCATCAGGTGGAATGCCGCAGCTGTCAGGATGCATGTGAAACAGGCGCGATACGATTCCGGCACGCCATTGGGCACGTTGCCGCCCCGTCAATCGACTACGACGCCTGTACCACCTGTGGCGCATGCATTTCCGGGTGCCCTGTTGGCGCCATGTCGATGAAAAAAATCACCGCGGGATATCACACCGCGCCAGCGCGTCTCCCGACGCAACAGGAAAACCGATGAGCACAGTCTGGCATGTTTGCAGTGTAGTGGTTCACGTCAACACGGCGCAGATGGCAGCCGTTGGCGAGGCGTTAGCGACGCTGCCCGATGTAGAAGTGGGTGCCAGCGATAGCGATACCGGAAAGATGGTCGTGGTGCTGGAGTCAGATTCAGAAGACACGCTGTTAAAACAAATAGCGTCAATACGCGAGCTTACAGGCGTACTGGCGGTTTCGCTGGTTTATCACCAGCTTGATGAACCGTCTTGTGATGAACAATCTTTTGCTTTCGATGAACAACCTCTTGATCAACAAGCTCAGGGTGAGGAAATACCATGAAACTCAGTCGACGACACTTTATGAAGGCGAACGCGGTCGCAGCGGCAGCCGCGGTCGCAGGCATCACCATACCCACCGCGGTTCGTGCCGTGACCGAACAGTCCGATGCTATCCACTGGGATAAAGCGCCTTGCCGCTTTTGTGGCGTAGGGTGCGGTGTGCTGGTGGGAACGCAAAATGGCCGCATCGTCGCCAGTCAGGGCGATCCCGAAGCGCCGGTTAACCGCGGATTAAACTGTATCAAGGGCTATTTCCTGCCAAAAATCATGTACGGGCAGGATCGCGTGACCCAGCCTTTGCTGCGTATGCGTGACGGAAAATTCGATAAAGAAGGCGAATTTACTCCGATCTCCTGGGATCAGGCGTTTGACATCATGGCGGAGAAATTCAAAACCGCCCTGAAGGAAAAAGGCCCGAACGCGATAGGAATGTTTGGCTCTGGACAATCAACCATTTGGGAAGGCTATGCGGCCGCCAAACTGTTCAAAGCAGGTTTCCGTTCCAACAATATTGACCCCAACGCACGCCACTGTATGGCATCAGCGGTCGTCGGCTTTATGCGTACCTTCGGTATGGATGAGCCGATGGGCTGCTACGACGACATCGAGCAGACCGATGCGTTTGTGCTGTGGGGCTCCAACATGGCGGAGATGCACCCGATTCTCTGGTCACGCATCACCGACCGCCGCCTGTCGAACAGCAATGTTACGGTCGCCGTGCTGTCCACTTATCAGCACCGCAGTTTTGAGCTGGCGGATAACGGCATGGTGTTTACGCCACAAACCGATCTGGCCATTCTCAATTACATCGCCAACTACATTATCCAAAACAATGCGGTGAACGAGGCTTTCTTTACCCGCCACGTGAACCTGCGCCGAGGCGTGACCGATATTGGCTACGGACTGCGTCCGACGCACCCGCTGGAAAAAGCGGCGAAAAATCCGGGTTCCGATGCGTCTGAACCGATGAGTTTTGAAGAATACAAAGCCTTTGTCGCCGACTATACGCTGGAAAAAACGGTCGCGATCAGCGGTGTTCCCGCCGATCAGTTGGAAGCGCTGGCAAAACTCTACGCCGATCCGAAGAAGAAAGTGATCTCCTACTGGACGATGGGCTTTAACCAACACACGCGCGGCGTCTGGGCGAACAATCTGGTTTATAACATCCACCTGCTGACGGGCAAGATCTCTCAGCCGGGCTGCGGGCCGTTCTCATTAACCGGTCAACCTTCTGCCTGCGGCACCGCGCGTGAAGTCGGCACTTTCGCCCACCGCCTGCCTGCGGATATGGTGGTAACCAACGAGAAACACCGCGCGATTGCGGAAAAACTGTGGCAGCTACCGACAGGCACAATCCCTGAAAAGATCGGTTTGCACGCCGTCGCACAAGATCGGGCGCTGAAAGACGGCACGCTGAATGCCTATTGGGTGATGTGTAACAACAACATGCAGGCCGGCCCAAACATCAATCAGGAGCGTATGCCGGGCTGGCGCGATCCGCGTAACTTCATCGTCGTTTCTGACCCCTACCCGACGATCAGCGCATTGTCCGCTGACCTGATTTTGCCTACCGCTATGTGGGTGGAAAAAGAAGGTGCCTACGGCAACGCCGAGCGCCGAACGCAGTTTTGGCGTCAGCAGGTTAAAGCACCGGGCGAGTCAAAATCAGATCTGTGGCAGGTGGTGAGCTTTGCCAAGCGCTTCGCCGTAGAGGAAGTATGGCCGGAAGAACTTCTGGCGCAGAAACCCGCCTACCGTGGCAAAACGCTTTACGACGTGCTGTTTGCGAACGATGTCACCACGCGCTTCCCACTCAGTGAATTAGCGGAAAATCAGCTGAACGACGAATCTCGTGACTTCGGTTTTTACCTGCAAAAAGGCCTGTTTGAAGAATACGCCGCGTTTGGCCGTGGGCACGGTCACGACCTGGCACCGTTCGATGACTACCACAAAGTGCGTGGGCTACGCTGGCCGGTGGTTAATGGCAAGGAAACGCAGTGGCGCTACAGCGAAGGGCACGATCCTTACGTCAAAGCGGGAGAAGCCTACCGTTTTTACGGTAAACCGGATGGCAAAGCGGTGATTTTTGCGCTGCCGTACGAGCCTGCCGCCGAAGCACCGGACGAAGAATACGATCTCTGGCTCTCCACCGGTCGTGTTCTGGAGCACTGGCACACCGGCAGCATGACGCGTCGTGTACCGGAACTGCACCGCGCCTTCCCAGAAGCGGTACTGTTTATGCATCCGCAGGATGCCAAAGCGCGCGATCTGCGTCGCGGTGAAAAAGTCCGCATTATCTCGCGCCGTGGTGAAGTCGTCTCGATTGTTGAGACTCGCGGCCGCAATAAGCCACCGCGTGGGCTGGTATATATGCCGTTCTTCGATGCTGCGCAGATGACTAACGTCCTGACGCTGGATGCGACCGATCCGCTGTCGAAAGAAACGGACTTTAAGAAATGTGCCGTCAAGCTGGCTAAGGTGTAACGCGCATGGCACGCCCGGAGAATTCATTCCCCGCTCGCCGTCGCTTTCTGCGTGACGCCGTCCGCGCCGTTGCTGGCTTATCAGCAGCGGTGACGGTTCTCGGCATTCAGCAGCGGCGCGCTCAGGCCGACGAACTCCGGCTGCGGCCACCGGGTGCGCTGTCTGAGGCGGCGTTTTCCGGTGCCTGCATACGCTGTGGCCAATGTGTTCAGGCCTGTCCGTATGACACGCTGAAGCTGGCAACGCTGGTCTCCGGTTCCGCAGCCGGTAGCCCTTACTTTGTCGCGCGCGATATCCCGTGCGAGATGTGTGAGGACATTCCCTGCGTGGTCGCCTGCCCCAGCGGAGCGTTACAGCCGTTGGACGCTATTGATGACGCCCGCATGGGATTAGCGGTGCTGCTCGATCAGGAAAACTGCCTGAACTATCAGGGGCTGCGTTGCGATGTCTGCTATCGCGTCTGTCCTCTCATCGATAGCGCCATCACGCTGGAGCCAGAGCGCAATACCCGCACCGGAAAACATGCCCGTTTTCTGCCGACGGTGCATAGCGATGTCTGTACTGGCTGCGGCAAATGTGAAAAAGCCTGCGTGCTGGAACAGCCAGCGATCAAGGTCTTACCGCGCGCGCTGGCAAAAGGCGAACTCGGACATCACTACCGTTTCAGTTGGCTGGAGGCACGCGATGGCAAATCGTAAGCAGGACGCCGGACGAGAAGCCCGGGCGAAAAAAGGCTGGTGGCGCAGTCACCGCTGGCTGGTCTTACGCCGCCTGACCCAGTCTCTGGTGCTGCTCATGTTCCTCAGCGGTCCGCTCTTCGGATTTTGGATCCTGCACGGTAACTACAGCGCCAGCCGCTTGCTCGACACCGTGCCGCTCAGCGATCCGCTGATGGTGCTGCAAAGTCTGGCTAGCGGTCATCTGCCCGCCACGCTCGCGCTGGTCGGTGCGCTGATTATCGCACTGAGCTATGCACTGGCAGGCAAGCGCTTGTTCTGTAGCTGGGTCTGCCCGGTTAATCCTCTCACCGATTTAGCTGCCTGGCTACGTCGTCGTTTCGGCATCACTGCCTCGGCGACGATCCCCCGCAATCTGCGCTATCTGCTGCTGATCCTCATTCTGGCAGGAAGTGCGCTGACGGGCGGGCTGTTGTGGGAATGGGTCAACCCGGTTTCACTGATGGGTCGCGGGCTGATTTTCGGGTTTGGTGCAGGTATCTGGCTGCTGCTGGCGCTATTTCTGTTTGATTTGTGGGTCGTGGAACACGGCTGGTGCGGACACCTTTGTCCAACCGGCGCGCTGTATGGTGCGCTTGGCGGTAAAGGCGCGCTGGCTGTGGATGCCACTGAGCGTGAACGCTGTACGCGTTGTATGGACTGCTTTCATGTCTGTCCAGAGCCACAGGTGCTGCGCGCCCCCTTGCTTGATAAACACAGTCCGGCACAGGTTACTGACCGAGACTGCATAACATGCGGACGCTGTATTGATGTCTGCGCTGAAGACGTTTTTAAAATAACCCTTAGATGGAAATCGGGAGCAAAGTCATGAAAAGCCTGAGAATGGGATGGTTTCGCTGGATCACCGCCCTGGCGATAATGGGCAGTACAATAGTAGGTAGTGCAATCGCTACTGCACAGGTCGATTTAAGCCAATCGCCAGAAGTCGCCGCGACACAGCCGGGAAATAGCCGGATGCCGAAGCAGCAGGAGCGTATGGCGCTCAACTATGTCAACCAGCCACCGATGATCCCGCATAGCGTGGATGGCTATCAGGTCACCCCGACCTTTAACCGTTGCCTACAGTGTCACGGCGTCGAGAGCTATCGTTCCACCAGCGCCCCGCGCGTCAGCCCGACCCATTTTGTCGACAGAGACGGCAAGGTGCTGAGCAATGTCGCCCCTGCGCGCCATTTCTGTCTGCAGTGCCACGTGCCGCAGGCGGACAGCTCGCCGATTACCGGCAACACGTTCGCCCCTTCTAAAGGCTTTGGACAGTGAGGTTTGCTATGAAACAACCAGGAAAAGTGGGACGGTTGTTGCGCCAGTTGTGGCAATGGTGGCGTCGCCCGAGTCGGCTGGCGCTGGGAACGTTGCTTATTATCGGCTTCGCGGGCGGTATTTTCTTTCTGGCGACATCCCAGAAAGGCATGGAAATGAGCAACAGCGAGGCGTTCTGCATCAGCTGTCATGAAATGCGCAATACCGTTTATCAGGAATATATGGAAACCGCGCACTACAGCAACCGCAGCGGCGTGCGCGCCACCTGCCCGGATTGCCACGTTCCGCATGAGTTTGTGCCGAAAATGGTGCGTAAGATTCAGGCCAGTAAAGAGCTGTACGGCAAAATAATGGGCACGATTGATACGCCACAAAAATTTGAAGCACACCGGCTGACGATGGCGCAAAGCGAATGGCGGCGCATGAAAAATAACAATTCTCAGGAATGCCGCAACTGTCACAACTTTGACTACATGGACTTCTCAGGGCAAAAAACCGTCGCGGCGGAGAAACACAGCGAAGCGATAAAACTCGGTCAAACCTGCATCGACTGCCACAAAGGTATCGCCCACAAACTGCCGGACATGCACGGCGTCAAAAGCGGGTTATAACCCGCCCCTTCGTAACACTCGGGACGGCATATGCCGTCCTCGACACAAGCGGAAGTATCCGTTTCTCTCAAATATTTTTGTAATTACAGCGAAGGTTTCGTGCGCAGTAAGTAATGTGATTTTCTGCAACTCGCGTCGCACGCGCCCGACGCGGGGCGGCTCAATTGCCGTCGCCCCGCGTCCCCTGGCTTTTCGCGGGGAATTACGCCGCTTCGCGGTGCCTTCGGCGCTCGTATCCGCTGATCGGACCGCCTGCGACGTGCTCCCGGCACGGCGCAGACTTTCGCGGCGTCCATGCCGCTCATCCGGCGGCCACGCTCACCTCAGCGCAATTCTTTTACGCGAACCAATCCCATAAAATCCAAAGACTGCACTTCGTTCATTGTTATTTTGGGGCAGATGTTTCCGTCTGTGCTGAGAACGGCCTTAGCCGCCCCGTGTCGGGCACGTGCTGCAACGGTTACAGAAAAAACCGTGGGTAATGCGCACGAAACCTTCACCGTAACAACAGAAATGACAAAAGGGCGATATATCGCCCTTTCGGTATTTTATGAAGATAAAAAGAATTTACTTCCCCGTCGTTGCCTGCACCGACAGCGATGCTTTCGCCTGTCCGACGCTGCGCTCGATAACCGCACGACGTGTGTCGTTTTGCGGTAACAGTTTCAGCATCATTTGCCAGGCATCAATCGCATCCTGATAGCGCTGGGCTTCATAGGCATTGAAGGCCAGCAGGCTCAGCACGCGCACATTGGTCGAGCCGGAATTCATCAGTTCACGCAGCATCTCGCCACCACGCTGGCTATCACGCGGGTCGGTAGATCGCGACAGCAGATCGGCATAGTCAAGCGCCAGATCCGTATTTTTCGGATCGAGCTGGAACGCCTTGGCAAAGGCCTGTACGGACATGTCATAGTTATTCAGCAAGCCCGCAATGCGCCCCAGCATCCACCAGTCTTGTGGATTGTCAGACTGCGTCTCCAACTGGCTACGTAATCCCAGACCGAGACGCGCGACTTCTTCAATGGTCAGTGGTTCGGCGTCAGGATCCAACGCTCGCTTCATCAGGTCCGGCGTTAACGCCACAACCTGCTGCAACTCCTGTACCCGATTAACCGCCGAGGTCTTCCAAAACACACCGAGGCTGACAATAACCAGCAGCAGCACGCCCGGCAGCAAAACCCAGCGGTTTAGCGGGCGCTGTTGTGTCTTCGCACCGCCAGGAATATCCTGCAATAGCGTATGCTGGAGTTCTTCAACCAGTTGAGCATGCTCCTGCTCATTGGCAGCATCCGCTGTAAGTTCACGCAGACGGTCACGATACAGCGCCTGATTGATCGCATCGCGATCGTATTCGCCCCGTGACGACCACGGTGCAAGCAGCAACGCGGAAAGCGCAATCAGCGATAGCACAATGACGGTTGTCAGTAACATCATTCCGATTTCCCCTCACGCCCTAACAGCGTCTGCAAGCGCTTTTTATCCTGTTCGCTCATCGGTTCTTTGGCGCTTATGATGCGGCGTGCACGTCGGATAATCATCCACGCGCCCGCTGCCAGAAACAGCGCAGGCAGCAGCCATAATAGAATGGTAAACGGCGTGATCGGCGGTTCATACGTCACAAAGTAGCCGTAACGATCCACCATATAATCGACAACCTGCTCTTTCGTTTGCCCCTGCTGCATCAGCTCGTACACTTTTTGCCGCATATCCGACGCAATCATCGAATTGGAATCGGCAATACTGTTGTTCTGGCATTTCGGGCAGCGCAGCTGCATCGTCAACTCACGAAACTGCTGCTCCTGCGCGTCGTTATCAAAACGCAAGACTTCGGATGACGCCAGCACGCTGAACGACAGCAGCAGCGCACCAAGGAAACTCAGCACTCTCATGCGCCGCCCTCCTTGCTGTATTTTTCCCACAGCGGTTGCAGCGTTTCCTGCCATACCTGCAGGTTGAGATCGCCCGCATGGCGATAGCGAATGATGCCTTTCCCGTCGATCAGGAAGGTTTCCGGCGCACCGTACACGCCCAGATCCAGCCCCAGCATGCCGTCGCCATCAAATAAGCTCATTGCATAGGGGTTGCCCAGCGTCTTCAGCCATTCAACCGCTTTGGGGCGTTCATCTTTATAATTCATGCCCACGACGCGAATTCCCTGCGCCGCCAGCGTGTTGAGGAACTGGTGCTCCGCGCGGCACGTCGGGCACCAGGTCGCCCAGACGTTCAGCAGCAGCGGTTTGCCATCGCTCAGCTCAGATTGGCTATAAACCTTTCCCGGCTGATCCAGCGATTCCAGCCGAAACGCGGGAATCGGTTTACCGATCAGAGCCGACTCCAGCCGCATCGGATCGTCACCGTCGCTGTTGCGCACCAGTTGCCACAGCAAAGCCACGGCCAGCAGTAAAAACAGGACGAGCGGGATTAACAAGATTTTGCGACTCATGATGCTGTCTCCCGAACGGCGCGACGCAGGCGATAGCGCGGGTCAAACATGCACAGGATGCCGCCTAACGCCATCAGCCCCCCGCCGTACCAAATCCAGCGGATAAACGGTTTGTAATACAGCCGTACCGCCCAGCTACCGTCATCCAGCTTTTCACCCAAGGCCGCATAGAGATCGCGCGTCACACCCGCATCAATGGCGGCTTCCGTCATGATCGCCCCGCCGGTGGTGTAGAAGCGTTTTTCCGCTTTCAGCGTCGCTTCCGGTTTGCCGTTGCGCGTCACCTCAATCGTCCCTTTCGCGCTTTGCCAGTTAGGCCCCACGACATCACGCACGCCTTGAAACGTAAAACGGTAATCGTGGATTTGTATGCTGTCGCCCGCCCGCATCCGTACATCCCGCTCAACGCTATAATTCTGACTGAAGGCGATGCCCACCACCGTCACCGCCAGCCCAATATGACCGCACACCATGCCCCACTGGCTCAATGAGAGCTTGCTCAAACCGCGCAGCAGACCATGACGACGGGTGGAACTGGTATGCAGTTCGTACACCGTTAAGAAGAACACCCACAGCGCCATCGACAGGCCAACTACCGTCATGGCAACAACGGAATCCTGTAACAGCCACGGCAGCAGCAGCGACAGTGCGGCGGTCACGGCCAGCGCAATTAGCAGCAGCTTATGCAGCTTTTGCGGTTCGTCGCGCCGCCAGCGAACCAGCGGCCCCACGCCCAGCAGCAAGGCAAACGGAGCCATTAACAGGGTGAACATGGTGTTGAAGAACGGTGCGCCAATCGAGATGCTGCCTAAGCCCAGCTGTTTATGCACCAGCGGCAGCAGCGTTCCCAACAGCACGACGAGCGTCGCCGCCATCAGGATCAGGTTATTGCCGAGCAGGAACGTTTCACGCGACCAGAGCGAGTTCGTGACCCGCGCCCGTACCCGGTTGCCTTTGATGGCGAACAGCAGCAACGAGCCACCGATGACAATGACCAGAAACGCGAGAATAAACATGCCGCGCGCCGGATCGGAGGCAAACGCGTGCACCGACACCAATACGCCGGAACGCACCAGAAATGTCCCCAGCAGGCAGAGCGAGAACGCACCGATAGCCAGCAGTACCGTCCAGGCCTTGAAGCTGCCGCGCTTTTCGGTGACCGACAGCGAGTGCAGCAACGCCGTGCCCACCAGCCATGGCATCAATGACGCATTCTCCACCGGATCCCAGAACCACCAGCCGCCCCAGCCGAGCTCGTAATACGCCCAGCCCGAACCCAGCACGATACCCAGCGTCAGGAACGACCACGCCGCCTGCGTCCACGGTCGGGACCAGCGGGCCCACGCGCTGTCCAACCGTTCCGCCAGCAGCGAGGCGACCGCAAACGCAAACGCCACGGAGAACCCGACATAGCCCATGTAGAGCAATGGCGGGTGGAAGATTAACCCGACATCCTGCAACAGCGGATTGAGATCGCGCCCGTCAATCGGGTAGTCCGGCAGCGTACGCGTAAAGGGATTCGACGTCAGAATGATGAACAGCAGGAAGCCGACATTAATCATCCCCATGACGGCCAGCACGCGGGCGACCGCATCCAGCGACATCCCGCGGCTGAATACTGCCACCGCAAAGGTCCAGCCGCTCATCAACAGCACCCAGAGCAGCAGCGATCCTTCATGCGCACCCCACGCCGCCGCCACGCGATACCATACCGGCAGCGCGCGGTTCGAGTTGTTGGCTACGTAAAGGACGGTGAAATCATTGATCACCAGCGCATACACCAACACGAGGAAGGAAGCCAAAATGCATGCAAACAGCGCCCAGGCAAGCGGACGCGCCAGCGCCATCAGACGCGTATCCTGACGCGACGCGCCCCACAGCGGATACACGCTGAGCAACAGCGCGACGCCCAGCGCCAGACAGAGCAGATAATTGCCTACTTCAGGCATCATAACCGTTTACCCTCTGTGCCCGCTGCCGTTGCATGACCGTTTTGCCCTTCCATCGCCGCCTTAATTTCCGGTGGCGTGTAGTTTTCGTCATGTCGGGCAAGCACTTCTTTCGCCATGATGTGATCGTCGGTATCCAGAATGCCCTGCGCCACAACCCCTTGCCCCTCGCGGAACAAATCCGGCAGCATTCCGTTATAGGTCACCTCCACGGAGCCCTGCGCATCATAAACGGTGAAGCGAACTTCCAGACTTTGGCTATCGCGACGCACGCTGCCCGGCATCACCATGCCGCCGACGCGCAAACGCTGCCCGATCGCCGGCTTTTCCTGCGTTTCGTTCTTGCCGTAAAGAATTTCGCTGGGTGTATAAAAGAGATCGATATTTGAGCTCAACGCATAGAGCGTCAGCGCTACCGTTAACACCGCGCCGCAGACGACAGCCAGAATGGCATAGAGGCGAGTTTTACGCGGGGCACTCATTGCGCCACCTCCATCGTTTCCGACTGACGAGCCGTATTCTTGCGCTGCTCACGCGCCTGCTGGCGACGAATATCACTCAGCAATGCGCGACGATTCAAGAAGGTATGACCGACCAACGCACTCAGCGGTAACAGCGTTAACACCACGGCCAGCCAGACGTAAAAGGCATAGCCGCCCATCGCAAAGAAATCCTGCCAACTCGTGAAAGCGATGTTCATCGGGCTATTCCTCCTTTATTAAGCAGCGCAGCCACCCAGGGGGCGCGGCGCTGCTGTACCAGTATCAAGTTACGCAACCGCATCAGTGACAACGTCACGAATAAACTCATAAATCCTAACATCATGATTCGCAGCGGGAGACGCATGGCGGGATCGATCGTTTTCTGCATTTTTGTCGATGCTTGATGCAGGGTATTCCACCACTCGACCGAGAAATGGATGATGGGTAAATTCACCACACCCACCAGCACCAGAATCGCCGCCGCACGACCGGCAAGACGGCGATCGTCAAACGCGTTGTAGAGCGCGATGATGCCCACGTACAGAAACAGCAGAACGAGTTCCGACGTCAGACGTGCATCCCAGACCCACCAGGTTCCCCACATCGGTTTCCCCCAGGTGGCGCCCGTCGTTAACGCTATAAAGGTAAACACCGCGCCGACCGGTGCCATTGCCGCCACGGCAAGCTCCGCCGTTTTTGACTGTCGAATTATCCCGATCAGCGCAAATATCGCCATCACGGCATAGACGCCCATCGACCACACGGCCGCCGGCACGTGCAGGTACATGATGCGATATCCTTGCCCTTGCTGATAATCCGCGGGCGCAAATCCAAATCCCAGCAGGCAACCGCCGATCAACAACGCCGCGCTAAGCAGGGCAAACCAGGGGATAAGCCTGCCGCAAAGGCCATAGAGGCGATCCGGCTGCGTAAGCTGATAGTTCTTTTTCAACATAACGTGTGCTCACTCTGCGTAAAACTCATCCCAACGGGACGATGAAGGCGATCCTGAGATCGGAAAATTACTGTATGCTCACCCGCAACGCCGCCGCCGTAGCAAACGGGCTCAGGGTGGCGCTGCCCGCCAGAAAAGCACCGAGGATCGCCAGATACCCGCCCACCGGCAGTTGCATCATGGCGGCCTCGACCGCCGCCGTCGCAAAAATCAACAGCGGTATGGTGAGCGGCAAGACCAGCAGGCTTAACAACACGCCGCTGCGGCGCAGCCCGACCGTTAATCCCGCACCAATGGCACCCAGAAAACTGAGCGTTGGCGTGCAGAGCAACAGCGTGAGCGCCATCACCCGCCAGCCGTGGCTGTCCAGCCCAAACAGCAGCGCCGCCAGCGGCGAAAGCAGTAACAGCGGCAGTCCGCTGACCATCCAGTGCACCACCACTTTCGCCAGCACCACTAACGGCAGCGGCAACGGCAGCAGCGTCAACTGTTCCAGTGAACCGTCCTGATAGTCATCGCGGAAAAGACGATCCATCCCCAGCAGCGAAGCGAGCAACGCCGCCACCCACACCACGCCGGGGGCCACGCGCATCAATAGCTGCGGCTCTGGCCCAATAGCCAGAGGGAACAAAATGATGACGATCAGGAAGAACCACAGCGGGTTGAGAATTTCCGCGTTATTGCGCAACGCGACGCGCAATTCTCGGGCAATCAGACGCTGCATGATGGGGTTCCCTCACCTGGAGTCAGCGAGATACAGCGAATGCGCTGAGCGAACGGATGCAGCGGCTGATGGGTGGTTAAAATGATGATGCCGCCGCGCGCAGTATGATGTTCCATACGCTGCGTCAGCATGTCGACGCCCGCCACATCAAGCGCGGTCAGCGGCTCATCCAGAATCCACAGCGGGACGTCGGTGAGCCACAAACGCGCCAGCGCGACGCGACGCTGTTGCCCTGCCGAAAGACGCGCCACGGGCACGTCTTCATACCCAGCCAGTCCGACTGCGGCCAGCGCCTGCCAAAGTGCATCCTGTTGCTGGTGTGGATAGAAAAAGCGCAGGTTCTCTTCACCGGTCAGGGCGCTCTTGATGCCCGGCTGATGGCCTAGCCACAGAAGCTGCTGATTAAACTGCTCGCGCATACGGTTGATGCGTTGCCCTTGCCAGCAGATTTCCCCTGATTCAGGTGTCGCCAGACCGCTTAACATGCGCAACAGCGACGTTTTGCCCACCCCGTTGGCACCGGCAATCTGCACCATTTCTCCCGCGCTGGCCGTAAACGACAACGCGCTGAACAGCACATGCTCATCGCGTATGCAAACCACATCGCGCGCTTCTAACATCGGGGTGTACTCCTACTTTCTTAGTGGCTATAGAATAACATGGTGCCCTTACTCCCCCTCTCGGGGACCCTAACCATAAAGAGTTAATCTGTTTTATTGAGATCAATAAAACCGGTGATTCCGGTTATTCTCGTCATTATGACGGAGCAAAAAGCTGCGCTTGTCCCTCTGATTCAAGGGGTATCACGCACTATTTCTGGCTGTTCTTCAGCAGCGTTGCCGTGTTGATTGCTTCAATCAATTGAACGCGATTAACCCGCGGGCTGTACGTATCCAGCAAGCGCTGCCAAATCGTAATCGCGCGCGCATAGTCCGCTTTCAGGAACGCATCAGACGCCAGCAACATCAGCGCCGTCACTTCATTGGCATCCAGTGCCAGCGCTTTATCGACCATCTCTTGCATAGGTGGCGTGACTGCCTGACCCGCCTGGTAATACAACACCGTCGCCAGCGCCGAATACAGCTCAGCACTGTCGCCCTTCAGCGCAATCGCCTGCCGATAAGCACGCAGCGCGTTGTCGTAGGCGTTACGGTAAAGATAATATTCACCCAGCTCAGCCCAGAGGACGCTGTTTCCCGGCGTTTTACGAATGTTGTCCTGCAAGGCAACAAGCTGTTTTTCCTGCTGCTGTGCGGCGCTAAAATCATGTAGCGGATCGGCAAGCCGCTGGCGTTCCGTCTGAACCAGCGCTGCACGCGGACTTAGCATGTAGAACGTCGCACTGCCCAACAGGATAGCGACGATCGCGACCACAACGGCGATGACAGGCATCGAGCGCGATGCAGAAGAAGAGGATGACGTTAACGGCAGGTCGTGAGACAGTTCGCGCCCCAGCATCCTGGCTTCATGTTCAGAAAGGTACTTCCCTGCCTGCTCGCACTGAAAATGCCAGATGCGTTCGGCTAAACGCGGTAGCTTGTCATCCCCCTCCGGCTTGCGCAGGGGCAAAAGCGGCCATAACAGTCCGGTAGCCAGAACGACAACCGCGATGGCGACAAACACCATGCTTAATACGTTCAGGTCCAACAGGTTCACGCTTAACAGGCTCATAGGCGCGCCCCTCGGTTCTGCCGCCGTATCACCCGCCACGCGATAACCGCAATCGCTAATAGCAAAAGCAGTGGCGTAAGCCAGAGGATGCCGGTTTGCATTTTCATCGGCGGGTTGTACTGAACAAAGTCACCATAGCGCTGATTCATAAATGCCATAATGTCTGACTTGCTCTTGCCCTGCTCCACCATGGAAAAGACCTCATGGCGCATGCTGACCGCCACAGGCGAATTCGATTCCAGCAGGCTCTGGTTCTGGCATTGAGGACAGCGTAACTCACCGGCAATCGCCATAGCTTCCTGCCGCTGTGCCTGACTGGAGAACGCCCAGGTATCGACCACCTGAGCCGGCACAGAAAAAGCCAGCAGCATAAAAAGGAGCGCTATGTATTTAGTCATAGGCCCGTCTCCCCCTGAACCATCCCAGCAGTGCGCCCGCGACCATCAACATGCCGCCGCCCCACACCCAGCGAACACCGGTTTGTACATAAAAACGCATCGCATAGCGGTTCTCGCCCGTTTTCTCTCCCATCACGGCATACCATTCTCTGATCGGCCCCCAGGTAATGCCCGGCTCAACCATCTGCTGTTTGCGTGCGTTGTAGTAACGACGTTCCGGCATGACCTGAGCGATCGGTGAATCGCCGCGATAAATCGCAATCACGGCCTGCTCTGCGGTGTAGTTTTGTGCCGCCACTAACTCCAGCTGTAAAAACCGAAAATGGTAGTCGCCCAGCGTGACCTGTTCTCCCTGACCGACATTGGCGCTGATTTCCTGCTTGCTGCCCGCAGAGAACACAATCCCCAGGGCAAATAGCGCCACACCCGTATGCGCCAGCAGCGCAGGAAGTTGCTGGCGTATCGCCGACAGCGGTTGTAACCACTGCGCAGCCATAGCCCAACCGATCAAACCCGCAGCCAGTGCAACGGCATACCCATACGGCCATAAGACCAGAGCGGTAATAATGCCGACGGCCAGCGTCATTCCTAAACGCCGAACGGGCCATCGCGTGCTACGTTTCCAGTAGCCTCCCGCCGCTACCCCGATGAGCAGCAGCATCAGACCACCGAAGGGCAAAAGCACGCGGTTAAAATAAGGCGCGCCGACGGAGATTTTCCCCCAGCCCGCCAGCCCGTAAATCATCGGGTAAAGCGTGCCGAGCAGTACCACCAGTGCGACAGCGCTGAATAACAGCAGCACCAGCAGTATCGCCATTTCCCGCGACCAGCCGGAGAAGCGAGCTGCGGAGCGGACAAGCTGAGCACGCCAACCGTAAACCGCCAGCGCCGCCATACTTAAGCAGGCAAAAAGGATAAAGAGAGGCACTGCGCGGTCATGTTCGAGGGCGAAGGCATGGACGGAAACCAGTATCCCGGAGCGCACAATCAGCGTGCCCAGCAGGCATAAAATGAACGTCAGCAGCGCCAATATCAGCGACCAATGGCGGAAGATGCCGCGCATGCGGGTGACAGACAGGCTGTGCAGTAATGCGCTGGCCGTAAGCCACGGCAGCAGCGAGGCGTTCTCTACCGGATCCCAGAACCACCACCCTCCCCAGCCCAGCTCGTTATAAGCCCACCATGACCCGAGGATGATGCCCAGCGTTAACAGGCTCCAGGCGGGTAGCGTCCAGCGCCAGCAAATCCAGGCGGCTGGCGCAGTAAACTCACCGTGAATCAGGGCGGCTAGCGCCAGCGCCGCACTCACGGTTAACCCGCCATAGCCAAGATAGAGCAACGGCGGATGGAGGATGAGGCCAATGTGTTGCAACATGGGATTGAGATCCCTCCCCGCCACCGCTGGCGGGAAGAGACGCACAAAAGGATCGGAAAAGAACAGAATGAACACCAGCAGCGCGGTAGAAATCACGGCCAGCATCGCCAGCGTGAGTGGAAACAGATCGCTCGTCGCCTTGCGATAGCGGCAGGCAAACGCGGCACTCCAGCCGGTTAAACATAACAGCCACAGCAGCAGCGATCCTTCATGCCCGCCCCAGACCGCCGCAATTTTTAGCCCCAGCGGTAAATCACGATGGCTATGCTGGGCGACGTAGTTAACGGAGAAATCATCCTGCACCACGCTCAACGTCAGCGCGATAAACGCGAACAGCACAAGGCCAAACAGTACTAACGTCCAGCACCGCGCCAGCCGGTAAGTGCCCGACCAGCGCAGGGAGTGGCCTGAAAATGTCAGCAACGCCGTCGCCACACCGACGCAAACCGCCAGCGACAGCGCGACATACCCAAATTCTGGCAATAACAACATCAACGGGCCTTTTGCTGGGAATTAGACAACGGTTAACTGCCCCGCATAGAGAATAAAGAAGCGCAGTAACAAAACGCCCACCAGACTCAGGCCGCACACCGCCAACACGCCATACGGTGAATGCTGTCGGCTAGCCCATGACTTGAGCAGCAAGGGAATAACTAATCCAATCCCTACCACGCCCAGCCAGAACCACACGGCCCAGAATCCCCCGCCCACAGCGGCCACCAGCGCCCGCTGCTTCCCATCGTCCCCTAAAGCAAGGCCGATAAAGAACGCGAACAGTAAGAAGATCTCTAACCACACGACTGGCGTTTCGACACGGTGTACAAAGTGCGCTTCTTCACTATGCGGATTGCGGCGATAGCGGCAGGCCATGGCGATCAGCACCACAGCCGCACCGGAGGACACCCCCGAAAACAGGAATAAAGCCGGTAGGATCGGGTTATTCAGCAGCGGATAGGTTTTCAGCGCGGAGAGTAAAAATCCGGTGTAAGCCCCTAACATCACCGCCAGCAGCAACATCACGATATCCAGCGATTTCTGTAGCGGTGCCAGCCAGCCGAGCACCTTGGGAACGAGGGTCAGCTTCGGTAGCCAGCGCTGTTGCAGCACGATAACCTGCTCGCTGAAAATGTTGACCAGCCAGACTGCCAGCGCCGCCATATAGACCTGAAACAACATGACCCCAACGGACATCACCGAGGTAAAACTGTAGTGGAACATCAGCTTCCAGAACGTCCACGGGCGCGTCAGGTGGAAAACTAGAATCAGCAATCCAAAGATAATGGTGCACGGTGCAAGAATCAGCGTGGTGCGCATGAGCGTACTGTCGGCGGTTGCCTGCTCGGGGTGGTAGCGCCGCAGCAGGACTGCCAGCGTCACCAGCCCCGCAGAAATGCCCACCAAAAACAGGTAAATCGCAATCGGCCAGTCCCAGACTAACGAATCAAAATGGAATGCGCTTGAAGACACGGGCGTCATTGATGAACCTCCCCGTATTTAAACGGTACGCGATAAACCTTAGGACGAGTGCCGAGCGCGATTTTGTAGCGATACGTCGGCTGTTGACGAAGCAGGCGGAAAATCTCGCTGTCAGGATCGTCAAGGTTGCCGAACGTCAGCGCCTTCGTCGGACAAGACAACACACAGGCGGGCAGTTTTCCGGCTTTCAGGTTGGTCTTGCGGCAAAAATCGCACTTATCCGCCGTTTTCGTCTTCGGATGAATAAAGCGCACCCGATAAGGACAGGCAGCAAGACAGTATTGGCACCCTACGCACAGATCGGGATTCACATCTACAATGCCGCTTGCCGCATCGCGATACGACGCCCCAGTAGGACACACGTCAACACAAGGTGCATGATCGCAGTGCTGACAAGAGTGACGGAAAAAGCGGTATTTCACGTCAGGGAAGGTCCCGATTGGTTCGCTGCGAACGATCGTCAGGCGCGAAACGCCCTCCGGCACCTGATTGACTTCCCGGCAGGCATCCATGCACGCCGTACAGCCGATACAGAGCGATTCATCGTGGATCATGCCGTAGCGGACGCCGTTGATATTCAGCGTCTGTGCGACAACCTGCCCCGCCGTACTGGTGATGGCAATCAGCCCTCCCATACGGGCAAGAAATTGGCGACGAGAGCAACTCATGGCTGCCTCTTATTACCCAGATGAACTGAGGCTGGGTTGAAGTCTGGGTTATTACGCTGATCGCTATGGCAATCCACACACAGTTTGATGCGACTCTTATCGTTCAGCGTCTGCATACTATCCTGCGTGGGGTGCAGCTGATGGCAGCTGGCACAGGCCACTTTCGCGACGTGCACATCGTGTGGCCAAAACGATTTTTGCAGCTGTTCCGGCGTATGGCATGACATACAGACGCTGTTTTGCTCTTCCACCTTGTACATCGGAAAGTTAAAGCGCATGACATCTCTAACGCCTTCGCGGTGCATCGGCGATGGCTTGCCGTGACAGTTGGTGCAAGTCAGCTGTTTTTGATTATGCGGGTTGACGGCGGAGGCATGCTTGCCTTGCATGCCATCCTCTTCCGGTTTATGGCACTGTAGACAAGCCTCATCGGGATTGCGCTGCGGCATGACCTCCCAGCGCTCTCCTTTTTCCGCCTGAGGTGCGGGCTGCGTCAGCCCTGGCAATGCCCAAAGCATGCCTGATACCAGCACCCCGGCAGTCAATAACGAACGTAATACGCTCATATCCACTCCACTTTATGATCGCCCGCGTCCACGGGCGATGAGGGGTTATTAGTTCAGTCGTCCCGCTTTACGCGCTTGCTCATCCCACTGCGGCACTACCGTGTTCAGGAAATCCTGTTTTTCGGCTTTGATTTGCTGCATGTTGAGCCCAATTGCCTGCTGCGCTTTCTCTTTTGTCGAGATATCCGGCAGCTTGATTTCTCCTGTTATCCCTTTCTGGGCCAACAGACGCACCAGCTTGGTTCTCGCCTCGGCGGATTTACTCAGCGAAGTGCCAAGCATCCGTAAGCCTTCATCCGGCGCATGCATGTGAATACCGTGAGAGGCAACCGCCAGATCCCAGCGCCATTGCGCATGGCGGATATCCATCAGAATCGGCTGCATTTCTGCTTCGGTCGCACCGGCATCCCAGGCCGCTTTCGCCTCAAAGTGCGCGTGAACCAGTTGCGCTTCTGCTTTCAGTTTTAAGTCCTGAATGGCCGTTTTGCGTTCAGCAACAACCGCCTGCATCGCCGCTTTATCCTGCGTGTGGCAATTGGTACAGGTTTCGCCGTAATTGTCGAAAGGGTTACCTATCTTGTGATCGGTATACAATTTGCCGTCCGCGTTTTTCACTTTCGGCATATGGCAGTCGATACAGGTCACGTTGTTTTTACCGTGAATACCAATGCTCCAGGTTTCATATTCTGGATGTTGGGCTTTCAGCATCGGTGCGCGGGAAAGGGTGTTGGTCCAATCGGAGAAGGAAATGGCGTCATAGTATTTTTCCATGTCTTCGACTTTCGTGCCGTTATCCCATGGAAATTTCACCGCTTTGTCTTTACCGGAAAAATAATACTCAACGTGGCATTGTCCACAGACCATAGATTGCTGACCGAATCGACTAGCTTGATCAAATGGTTTGCCAATCGCTTCCATTGCGCGCTCAGCGTAAGGACGGGACAGCGTCAGCGCTGGTTTGCCCTGAGCGAAATCCGGGGACGCAGTATCATGGCAGTCCGCACAGCCGAGATCGTTAGTAATCTCCGGCCCGCCTCGCGCCCATTTGCCTTTGAAGTAACCGTCCTCACCTTCCTGTTGAATCAAGCGGGCAACATCCGGGCTTTTACAGCTCCAGCACGCCATCGGCAGAGGGCCATCTTCTGCCGTCTTTGGTGCGCCGGTACGCAGCGTTTCGCGCACATCCGTGATGGCATAGGCGTGGCCGCGCGGCTTGTTATAGTCTCTGGAGAAGGGATAACCCGCCCAGAGGACTACCATCATAGGGTCTTCTGCCAGCGCATCGTGACGCTCAGACTGCTCGCTGGTCGCTTTCCACGAGTTGAACTGATCGGGGTGTTGAGCGGTGAAGACTGAATTTCTTGCTTCTATTGGAGCGGGAGGGGGGGACGCCGGAGCATCAGCGGAATAGGCTAGCATCATTAGAAAGAGACTGGCTACCATGCCCCACAGATAGGAGACTGACATGCTTATCCTGACCATGCGTTTGTGTCCAATTTAAGCCGCCTACCGGCGGTCATTTTCGTTATCTATTTGACAGAAACCACAACAACTGTCGTGACATTACTCACCCTATGAATAACAAAAAGATGCATTCAAAATATTGTTTTTGATCAAAGGTAAAGAAAAGTAATGAATCGTATCGAAAGTTATATGAGGATTGTCTCAGTCACGGCAGGATGGCGCACACGGTGAAACGCGAACAGAGGTTGCCACGGATACTTTCAGACGCCCTATCTGATACCCCGTGGCAGAAACAGAAGCTTAGAATCGCCCACTGGGGGCCGAACAAGGGTCTGACGCTACTCGGGCATTCTGCCCTTGCGAAGGGGTAACATTCTGTCCAGCGTATTATCACGCACGATATAATGGTGAAATAACGCAGCCGCGGCATGAAGACCAATAATAAAATAGCCGGCATTGGCTATCAATTCATGCAGCGCTTTCAGATTGTGCTGAATATCTTTATTCAGTACGTCAGCAACGGGCATTTTTATTCCCAAAAAATACCACTCTACCTGCCCGTAATAAAGCGAAGCCATCCCAAAAAGTGGTAATAAAATAAACATGAGGTATAACACGCCGTGCGTTATTTTCGCCGCTATATGCTGCCAGCGTGGCAGCGGTGGGACAATAGCAGGATCGCCATGCCTCACTTTCAGCAACACTCTGATTAACATGATGAATAATACAAATAAACCCGCAGTATAATGCGTCAGCGCCATGGTTGCTCGCTCAGGACTGTTTTTTGGCGTAAATCCTTTAAGCTCCATCGCAGCATAGGTAATCACTATCATGATAAAAACAAGCCAATGAAAAATAATTTGGCTAGTCGCATAGGTTTTTTTCATTTTCAAATACCCGTCGATTAACAGTAAGTTATTTATAGAATCGAAACCTTAAGCGTACATTAATATAAAAATTTTCATTTCAGAAAAAACTCTTAAGGTTGACATAATAATTCACTGTCAGGATGACCTTATTTTCAGCAGAGGCTCATATTATGCGAATAATGTCACCCTACACATTAAAATGGTTACATGGCGGATACGAACAGAATGATATTTCAGCGTCAATACGTGAAAGCTATCATCAGATTTACGACGCCTCACTTTCCCGCTGTATGCCCTGGCTTCTCGGCATGTACGATGCCCGTGGTGAACTGAGAGCAGCCTGTGGCGTCCAGACAGCTTCACAAGGTGTATTTTATCTGGAGCACTATCTTGATGCTCCCGTTGAAACGCTATTGTCCTCGCGGCTTAACCTGCCCGTTTCACGGGAGCGGATTGTCGAAGTGGGAAACTTTGCCGCCAGTGACGGTGCCTCTGCTCGCGTCATGTATGCCGCCCTCTGCTTGTTGCTTAATCAATACCATTACTCGTGGATCGTGTTTACCGGCACCAGGAAAATCCGCAACATCTTTCATCGACTGAATCTGCAGCCGATCCTACTGACCCCTGCCAACGCGGAAAGACTGGGTGATGCCGCACAGGAATGGGGGAAATATTACCTGCACGATCCGCAGGTCATGGCCGGTGAACTCATAGGCGGGAAAACCACGTTAAGCCAGACAAGCATGCTGCTTAGCCTATTCACCGCGTTACCTGACGCCCCCTGGATAACGACAACGGGAGAACCTTATGTTTCTGGACAGGCTTGAACAGCAAGCACTACGTCATCCCGATGCTGTCGCCCTGCAAGGCGAAACCCGGGCATGGAGCTGGAAGCAATACCATGAGTCGGTCATGGATGTCGCCAGGCAATTAACGTCACTCGGCGTAAAACGGTTAGCTCTCGAGTCAGAAAATAGTCCTGAATGGGCCATCATCGACCTTGCCTGTCTCATTAGCGGGATTGTGATCGTACCGGTCCCCCCGTTCTTCACCGACGGACAAAAAGCCTGGGTGCTGTCGTCGGCATCGATTGATGCGCGAATCGGCGGCGATGCGTTGGAAGAGTGGCATACGTGCGATTTCTCACTAGGCAGACTGCAAACCAGAACGGTCGATGAACCCGTGCCCTTGCCTTCCGGTACGGCCAAAATCACCTATACCTCCGGCACTACGGGTGAGCCTAAAGGTGTGTGCCTGAGTCTGAGCGGCATGGTATGGACGGCACAAGCGCTTGCAACAGCGTTGCACCCCCTTCACTTACAAAAGCATTTGGTGACATTACCACTCAGTATTCTTCTTGAGAATCTGTGTGGCATTTACATCCCGCTGCTTCTGGGGGCTGAAACCGTTGTATTACCGCCTTCACGTACCGGTTTTGAAGGCTCTAGCCGCTTCAATGCTGCTCAGTTTTCACAGGCACTTGTGCGTTGGCGTCCAGAAAGTCTGGTGTTGGTGCCGGAGTTATTACGGGTGCTATTACATTTGCACCAGCACGCTCAGGAAAGCACACAGTCACTCCGTTTTATCGCGGCGGGGGGTGGCAAAATCTCTGCTCAGTTGCTTGAGCTTGCGGCTCGCAGCGGGCTCCCTATTTTTGAAGGTTATGGACTATCAGAATGCGGCTCCGTCGTGGCACTCAACCTACCCGGAGCCACAAGTCAGGGCAGCGTCGGCAGGCCATTACCGGGTATCCGAATCTCGGTTGATGATAATCAGCAACTGGTCGTCGTGAGTCCGGCCAACGCGCTGGGCTATCTGGGGGCACAGCCTCCCTCATTGACGGTAGCGACCGGCGATCTCGGCAGAATCGATGACGACGGATTCGTTCACATTCAGGGGCGCATAAAAAATGTGCAAATTAACGCCTTTGGCCGCAATTTTTCCCCGGAATGGCCAGAAGCGGAGGCCATGGCCTGCCCAGCCGTCCGCCGCATTGTGATTTTCGGTGAAGGATTAGTGCGTAATGTGGCACTGGTCGACGCGTTTGACGGGCAACAGGATCGGGCTCGGGAGCAGTTGATGGCACTTTCCGCCCGACTACCTGATTACGCACAGCTGCATCGGTTGTTGTTTACTCACGATATTTCATCACCCGATATGTTAACGGCCAATGGCCGCCCTCGCCGAAATACCATATGGCAAACCCTACAACATCAGATTCTCACCCGTAGTGAGGAGGAGCAACAATGAACTTCTATCACCAATTACAAAATAAAACGACGACTGAACGTCAACAGTTGCTTTCGTCTCCGGCTATCGCCCGTTGCCTTGATGGCAACATTTCACGCGAGATGTATATCGAGTTTTTGACCCAAGCGTACTATCACGTCAGCCATACCGTCCCGTTATTGATGTGTGCAGGTAGCCGCCTCCCTCCATCGCATGAATCTATGCGTGGTGCAATTGCTGAATATATCGAGGAAGAATACGGCCATCAGGAGTGGATTCTGAATGATATTCGCGCCTGTGGCGGAGATGCAGAAAAGGTCAGATTAGGGATGCCCGGCTTGCCCATTGAAATGATGCTTGCCTTTCTTTATTACCGCATTGAACGTGTCAATCCCATGAGCATCTTTGGCATGGTGTGGGTTCTGGAAGGCACCAGCGTGTCTATTGCGTCCGCCATTGCTACACGGGTGGAACAGGCTCTGGGGCTACCAAAAGAGGCAACCACCTATCTGCGTTCTCACGGCGAGCTAGATCAGGATCACCTGAAATTTTTTGCCTTGCTGATGAATACCGTCACTGATAAGCGAGATCAGGATGCCATTGTTCACACGGCTCACCGCGTTTATCACCTGTACACACAGATGCTCAACCAACTGGGGAATGGCTCAAGTGAACCTGCATAATAAGACAATCCTGCTGACAGGTGCGAGTGGCGGAATTGGTCAGGCGCTGGCACACGCATTAGCGGAAAAGGGGGCAAACCTCTACCTGGTGGGGCGTAACGAACAGGCGATGCAGAGCCTGCAACAACAGTTACCCCACCCAGAACGGCACTGTATCGCTCTGATGCAAACCTATTCAGAGATTGAAATCATTACCCTTGCTGCCAGGTTTAATGAAAACCGTAAGCTGGACATCCTCATTAATAATGCAGGATGCAGCCATTTTGCGTTGTTTGAACAGCAATCTTTCGATGATATTCGTGAACAAATCCGGACCAATATTGAAATTCCAACATTACTCACTCGCACATTATTAAGGAAATTGAGTCAACAAAGCATTGTCCTCAATATCGGTTCTATCTTTGGGGAAATTGGGCATCCCGCATGGAGCGTATACAGCGCAACAAAAGCCGCTATGCATCGTTTTTCCGAAGCCCTAAGCCGCGAGTTACGAGGCAGCGGGATTTCTGTACTGTATGTCGCCCCTCGTTCGACGGAAACCGCGCTCAACAGCGAAGCCGTCTATGCCCTGAACCGCAAACTCGGTAATGGTAGTGATACCCCCACCGTTGTGGCTACTCAGATTGTCCGACTACTCGAAACGGAACAAAAGCGATACCGCTTCGGCGTTATGGAACGCCTGTTTGTCAAAATTAATGCCTGGTTTCCCTCCGTCGTTGACGGCGCGTTAAACAAGAAATTACCGGTCATTCAGGCGTTCGCTCGACGCACGGTCAGAGGAGAAAATAAATGAGAACGCTCAAGACGCTTATCGCTGTATTGGCAGGTGTTGTACCGGTGTCCGTGCTGGCAAATACACCTCTGGCAGATTTACAACACGACTGGTCTGTCTGTCAGTACCAGACATTGGAAGCTAACAAGGAGAGTTGCTTTAGCACGTTAAGCCAGCGGGCACATGACGCGAGTCATGCCAGAAATGATGATGTAACATTATTGATCTGGTCAGGGATTATCGATAGCAGTTGGGCTGGAGCAAAAGGCGGTCTGGGAGCGCTCAGCCTGGTCAAACAGGCTCGCACCAGTTTTGAGAAATCGATAGCTATCGATCCCAACGCGCTTGAAGGATCGGCCTGGACCAGCCTCGGCGCTCTCTATTATCAGGTTCCCGGCTGGCCGATAGGTTTTGGTGATAAAGAAAAAGCCGCTGAGATGCTAAAAAAAGCACTGGCGATCAATCCCGATGGCATTGATGCCAACTATTTTTACGGTGACTTTCTGCTCAAAGAAGGAAAAGTCGATGAGGCGAAACGTTATCTGGAAAAAGCACTTCACGCCCCGGCTCGACCCGGTCGTGACATTGCCGATAGTGGCCGTCATCGCGATATAGCAAAAGCGCTGGCAACGATTCAATAATGACAGCTCGCGGGCAGATAGCGTTAAACCGCGAGCACGTACCAGCCATTTTCTGTCGTAAGGGGATCGGTTGGCTCTCTTCAGGGGCTGCCATCAGAGAAGCGGGCATGCGACAACGCTGCCCGCTTCCGAAGACGCTATTTAAAAAGCTTCTGAACAAATTTGGCATCGTTTCGAGGGTCACACCACCGTGTCATGTACGTCAGGTAATACACCTCGCCTGCTTGTCACTATCGCAAGGCAGGCCAACGCCCCTTCAGGATTCAGTGCTTATTTCCATAGGCCAACGACAGCTTGGCGTAGAAATCTTCCAGCGTAAATCGGGCATCAACGGCGTTATACACCCGAATCTGGCGCGCATTGTCCTGCGGTGCATAGGTCAGATCGTCGTTTAGCTGCGGTGCATTAACCAACGTGTAGTGATATTCGTGGTCATCCAACAGCAGCGAAACCGCGGGGTTATCGCCTAAGACCCAGACTTCACTTTTCGGCCAGGGAACGTCTTTGATGGTTTCGGAAATCGCACGGTTAAACTCGATCAGTTGCTGCCACAGGTACTCACCGACTTTCCCCTGCGGCTTAACGCGCACGGCAAGCTCAGACAGCGAGACGCGCACGGACATATAGACATTATGCGGAACCTGCCACAACGGTACCTGAGACTTGAATACGCTGTTCGCCGCAACCGGATCGTTGAACATATTATATTCCCAGCCGCCTTTCGGATAAGGCATGCCGCCAATCCACACCACCGTCATTTTGCTGGCAATCTTTGGTTCAGCCTGCAATGCAGCAGCGATATCCGTAATCGGCCCCATGACTAACACAAACAGCGGATGCGAATCGTCTTTTAACGCTTCCTTGATCAGCATTTGCGCCCCTTCACTCAACGCAGGTGCACCACCGTCGGCTTTCAGGGCGTGTGTCGCACCGCGATAAACAGGAATGTCCGTTTTTCCCATCACGTTCATCAGGCGCTGAAGCTCGTGGTAGCTTTCCATCATGCTGTTTTCGCCATCACGTTTCATCAACGGCGCGGTACGGGAGTAATGGGCAGCAATCAGCCCTTTCACCTGCATCGTCGGCGTCAGTACCGCATGGGCCACGGCAAAATCATCGTCAGCCTCGTTTTTAGCATCGGCGCTAATAATGACGCGAATCTGCTTATGGTCAGCAACGTCAAAAGGGGAAGTTTGAGCCTGTGCGCTGAACGCACTGAGGAAAGGCAATGCCACGATCAACAGGGCAAAACGGGAAAAGTATCTGCGAATATACATGATTATCCTTAACGCTAACGGTGCTTGGCCGTCGTTGATATGGCAGCTCAGCGATTCGGGCTGCCATCAGAGAAGCGGGCATGCGACGACGCTGCCCGCTTCCGAAGACGCTATTTAAAAAGCTTCTGAACAAACTCGCTGTAGGCTGGTCGCCAGACATCCATTTCATGACCGAGATTCGGATAATGGCGGTAGTCAAACCGGATATTTTTCTGCTCCAGTGTCGTTTTCAGACCCGCAATATCCTTACCCGTGATGTTGTCAGTTTCGCCAATTACCACCGTGAAGTTATTCAATTGCTGATTAATCTGCTCCGGTCGCTCAAGCTGTGCAGCAACGGCCGCGTTTGGCACCGTTTCGGTGGTCACGCCGCTGAACGTCGCCAGCCAGCCGAAATGATCCAAGTGACTCATGCCGGATACCAATGCCTGATAGCCGCCCTGCGACAGCCCGGCCAGCGCCCTGCCGTTTGCATCCTGACGGACGTTAAAGCGTTTGCCGATCTCGGGGATGATGTCATGAATGAGTTCCCTGTCCGCCGCTAACGCATTGCGCGGATAGAACACCTTGCGGCGCTCCTGCGGGGGATATTCTTCCGGGATAATGCCGGGAACGTCCGTTTCCGTATCAGGAATGACGACCAGCATCGGCTCAATCTTTTTCTCCGCCAGCAGGTTATCCATCATCTGCGGTATCCGCCCCTGCACCACGGCCGATGCGCCCGTATCGCCAAAGCCATGGTAGAAGTACAGCACCGGCAGCGGTTTTGACGATTCGCTATAGCCCGGCGGCGTCCAGACATACACCTGACGTTCTGATTTCAAGGCTTTCGAGTGGTAGGTCAGCGTTCTCAGCTCACCGTGTGGCACCTGACGCACGTCCAGAATACTTCCTGACACCAGAATCAGGCTGGTATTCACCTGACGCTGCGGTTTGGTAAACGCCGTACCGGTATCAATGGTGCGAAAACCATCCACGCTGAAAAAATATTCATACAGGTTCGGTGCTAGCGCTGGTGTTTTGAACGACCATACGCCAGATTCATCTTTCGTCATCGCATGGGACACGATGCTATCGGGCGTCGAACCGGTAAAAACACTGACCTGTTTCGCCGTTGGCGCAAACAGACGGAAAGTGATGCTGCTATCCGCGTTCACCGCCGTGACATACTGGCTCACAGGGACGGTTGCCGCAGGCATAACCGGAAAATCGGTAGGGAGTGCAGCGATAGTCGCTGATGAATACAGCGTCATACCGGCAATCAAACACGCTAGATAGTTTATATTCATACTTATTCCTTTTCGTTATGCTCAAATGATTATCAAAACGTAAACGAGATATTACCACCACACTTCAGCCTGAACGCCAACCGTAAATTGGTCTTTTTTACTATCTGGGAAAGTAAAGTTTGAAATTTCATTATCCAGAAGTTTCAAATACGTTCCATAGAACCGAATTTCTGGGCGAGAGTTAAACAAACTGGTATCGACCTTTAATGCATGATAAAGCGTCGTTTTATAAGCCGATTCCTTATAATTCACACCATTTTGATTTTTATTCTTTTGAGTAAACCATCCTAGCTCAACGCCTGTTTGGTTGTAGTTATCCCAAATCCAGGCGGGTCTTACTACGGTACGAATACTTTCATAATCGCTGTGAGCACCAGTTTCATAGCTGTAAATATCATTACCTCTTGAGTATACCAATGCATTCCCAACGATAATATGATCGCTTAAATACATCTCGCCCTGAGAAATCACCCGTATAGCAGTACCATTAGTATGATCGCCATAGTAATAACCGTTATATCCCATGAATGGGCTGGCACCGGAATATCTGGAAAAGCTGCTAGCAAATGAATTATTAGCGGCCTGCACGGTGAACTCATTAAATCCACCACGGTTCAGATTTTGACGCAAAATTGCAGCCGCTACATATGCATCTTTCAGTTGGAAATATGTATTATTATCTTCATTACTTTTCTGCGTGTCAGTCTTGTTTGCCATGGCATATTTGCCCATTAACGATAGTGACCCGCCATCCCACAGAGGAATTCCTTTATAGCGTAGATCAATAGAGTTGGTATTCATCTGCGTTTTGGACGACAGATTTCGTGAATATACATCCAGATCTTCACGCGTCAAAGAGATATCCATCTTACCAACACCCACATTCATATTTTCAATACCTACGCCGGAGCCTGCATCGGTACGAATACTTTTCCAATCGAGCATCTGGATTTCATACACGGGTAAAGCATGTTTTCCGACCCAAAAATCCGCTTCCGGCGCAAACGGTAAAAACCCTTTCGTTGTCAAATAAATATCTGAATATTGGAGTTTATTCTCATTCGCACTATCGTCACCAAACCAACCCGCACTGTATGACTGCCCGACATTACCATCCAACTTAATAACAGCTTGGGCAGTTTTCCCGTCTTTATTATATACACGCTGTTTGAGAAAAAGATCGAACCATCCTGTATGTTCATTACCAAAACGACCCAATGAACCAATTGCATAAGATTTGGGTGAACCATTTGTACCAGTCGCCCAGCCCGATCTTAAATATCCAGAATAGGTAAAGCCAATATCATCCTTAACGTATTTAGATAGCTCATTCAGGGTAAGCTCTTGTCGCTGTGGCATAGCAACAGTCTCATCTCCCGATGCTGTTACCTGCCCACTGGAAGACGTGGCCTTAGGCTGGGGTGTTGTCATTACGGTAATACTTTCTTTACCTGTCAGTGCCGTTGGGGTTTTTATTTCTGCTTTTTGGCGACTATCAATTATCGTTTTGTATTGCTTCAACTCTTTTTTTGTTGACTGCAATTCGGCTTTATTTGCCGCTAGTTCTTTCTCCAATAGTTCCAGTCTTTCTTCTACGGTCAATTTCGCGGCCATAGCACCATTAGACAAAAACGCTGCGGACATCAGTAATACCATCATCTTTACAGGGAATTTTTTACGCATATTTATTATCCGAGTAGGGTACATTATTAGATTTAAAACGAAACCATTCCGACGCCAGCCGATGGTTCGTCTATTTATAAAAAGCTTTTTGTAAAATCCATATAACCGTTTATACAATTTAATGGCTAGTCCATTTCCTCCTGCTTCATATTATTTCCTCGCCATCTTTCCCATGGGTAGTAAAAATAGAGTTCGCATTCATTCCAGAGCTTATTTTTCTGAGAATGAATGCGTAAATGACTCATCGATGCGAGAGTTTATTTCAACGTTTCACCATTAGAGGAAATGACCTCTTTATACCAGTAGAAACTTTTCTTACGCCGACGTTCTAATGTGCCGTTTCCTTCATCATCACGATCGACATAAATAAATCCGTAGCGTTTTGACATTTCGGCTTTTGATGCACTAACCAGATCGATAGGCCCCCAGCAGGTATAACCCATCACCTCAACGCCATCTTCCAGCGCTTCGCCAACTTGATACAGGTGATCGTTCAGGTATTTGATGCGATAGTCATCGTTAATGCTGCCATCACTCTCAAGTTTATCTTTGGCACCCAAACCATTTTCCACAATGAACAGCGGTTTTTGGTAACGGTCATACAGATAGTTCAGGATATAGCGCAGCCCTTCCGGGTCGATCTGCCAGCCCCACTCCGAGCTTTCCAGATGCGGGTTCGGCACCATATTCAGAATATTGCCACGGGCTTTCTGGTTCACTTCTTCATCGGTGGTTACGCAGCCCGTCATGTAGTAGCTGAAAGAAATGAAATCAATCGTTTCCTTCAGCGACTGGCGATCGTCTTCCGTTACCGTCAGCGTAATATCGTGCTGTACAAAGAAGCGCTTCATGTATGCTGGGTAGTATCCTCGGGCTTGGACATCACCGAAGAACAGCCAGTCGCGGTTCTGCTGCATTGTTTCCATGACATCCGCGGGCTTGCAGGTTAATGGATAAAACATGGAACCCAGCATCATATTGCCGATTTTGGCATCAGGGATGATGTCATGACACGCCTTCACCGCTTTCGCACTCGCAACGAGCTGGTGATGAATCGCCTGATAAATATCCTGCTTACTACTCTCGGTAGGTAAACCAATTCCGGTAAATGGTGCATGTAATGCGCAGTTGATTTCGTTGAACGTCAGCCAATATTTCACTTTGTCTTTATAGCGCTGGAATACCGTGCGAGCGTAACGTTCAAAGAAGGTGATCGTTTCACGGCTTCCCCAGCCACCGTAATTTTTCACCAGGCCATACGGCATTTCATAGTGGGACAGCGTCACCAGCGGCTGAATGCCGTACTTTGCCATTTCATCAAACAGGCGATCGTAAAATGCCAGCCCTGCCTCATTCGGCTGGGTTTCATCGCCCTGCGGGAAAATACGCGTCCAGGCAATCGAGGTTCTCAGGCATTTGAAACCCATTTCAGCAAAGAGCGCGATATCTTCGGGATAGCGGTGATAAAAATCGATCGCGGTGTCTTTGATTCCGCTGTCGCCCGGCGTGCGCGTGACGATCTCGCCAAAAATACCCTGTGGCTGTAAATCGGACGTCGATAGCCCTTTACCATCCGTTAAATACGCGCCTTCAACCTGATTGGCTGCGATCGCGCCGCCCCACAAGAATTCTTTCGGAAACTGATGACTCATCTTTTCTCCTCCCAATTGGGTCGTAAATTTCAATGTCAGCGAATTAACGTCAGCAACGCGCCCTGCTCTTGCACGGTGTCTCCGGCAGTAGGCAGAACATCAACGTAATCTTCGCTATTGGTGATAATGACGGGCGTTGTGGTGTCATAGCCGGCTTTTTCAATCGCCAGATAATCAAACTCCACCAGAAGATCGCCCTGCTTCACGACATCGCCGGTCTTAATGTGTGCAGTGAAATACTGGCCGTCCAATTTCACCGTATCGATACCGACGTGAATGAGCACCTCGGCTCCGTCTTCCGATTCGAGTCCAATCGCATGGTTAGTTTTAAACAGCGAAGCAACCGTACCGTTTACCGGGGAAACCACCCGCCCGGCCAGCGGTTTAATCGCAATCCCTTTTCCCATTAAGCCACTGGCAAACGTTTCATCGCCGACTTGTTCAAGTGGCAGAACCATACCGTCGATCGGGCTGTTTATCTCTTGCTTGCGCGTTGCATCATTCTGACGCGGTGTGGCTTGTGGTGCCGCCGCAGGTGCATTTGCGTCTGTCGCTTTTTCTTGCGCGGGAATCCCGAATGCCCAGCTTGCGGCAGCGGCAAAGGTAAATGAAATCACCGTACCAATAATGGCGGCCCAGACCGTGTTATCGACACCAGTCGGCGGGATAACCTGAGTAAAGGTAAAGATGCTCGGGAAGCCGAAGGAATAGATAGTGGTATGGAAGTACCCCAGAATGGCGGCGCCCATTGCGCCCCCCACACAACCAAAGATGAAAGGACGTTTCAGCGGCAGCGTGACGCCATACACCGCTGGCTCCGTAATACCAAAGATTGCCGCCGAGAACGCTGAACCGGAAATCCCTTTCAGCTTCATATCACGGGTACGCAGCAACACGCCCAGAACCGCACCCGCCTGCCCCAATACCGCAGGAACCAGTAGCGGCATCATGGTGTCATGCCCCAGTACGCTGAGATTGTTAATCATCAACGGAACAAGTCCCCAGTGCAGGCCAAAGATAACGCAGACCTGCCACAATGCGCCCATCAGAGCTCCGGCAACAGAAGCATTAAGTCCGTAAACCAACTGGTAACCGCCGGCCAGCATATGCCCAAGCCAGGTTGCCGCCGGACCAATCAGTAAGAACGTGACGGGAACGGTAATGCAGAGGCACAGCAACGGCGTGAAGAAATTGCGGATATTGATATGCAAAATGGCATTCAGCGGTTTTTCCAGACGTGAAGCAAGCCAGGCCGAGAAAATAATCGGAATAACGGAAGAGGCATAATTGATGAAGGTAATCGGAATGCCCAGGAAATACAGCTGTTGGTAACCTGCATTTTGCATGGCACCAAATTCAGCAATCATCGATGGATGCACCAGCGTGGCACCAATTACCATGGTAACAAATGGATTACCACCAAATTTCTTCCCTGCGGTATAGCCTAATACTACCGGGAAGAAAAAGAATAGTGCATCGCTTGCTGCAAAAAGAACTTTATAGGTTCCGCTGCTTTCAACCATCCAACCACACGTCAGACTGAGTGCCAGAAAACCTTTTAAAATGCCCGACGCCGCCATCACGCCAATTAGCGGCGTAAATATTCCAGAAATAATATCAATGAAACGAGAGAAGATATTTCCTTTTTTCTCATCGCCGTCTTCATTACCTGAGGAATCAGCCTGATCGGTCAATCCAGCAATATTCTGTAAACTACGATAGACGTCACTGACATGATTGCCGACGACGACCTGAAATTGTCCGCCACTTTCAACCACCATGATCACGCCTGAATTACTTTTCAGCGCCGCGGCATCCGCTTTTTTGTTGTCTTTTAATTTAAAGCGTAATCGGGTTGCGCAGTGCATCACGCTAATGATGTTGCCACGTCCGCCGACACCATCGAGTATCTCTGTTGCTAATGCTTTGTATTCCATCGTCTATCCTTAATACTAAACAGACTTAAATATCAATAATTTAAGATTGCCAGCTGTGTTTGAGACAAAAAAAAACCTAAATCGCTTTTCCCAATAAGCATTGAGAAAACGATTTAGGTTTTGCCTGCCCGCCTAGACTGACAGTAACAATCCTGCTTGGTTGTCAACACAGTAGTCGTGCTGACAATAAAACCAACTTCATCTGATAATTTACTTTCCACATACTCTATGCTTTCACTTTCACCGTATGCAAGGATATTTATCTTGTCATACTGTTATTTTGTGACGAAAAGCAAATTAGCAGAAATTATTCTCCATCACCTGGTTCTATTTTATCCTGACCTTCTGTCCGCACGCGTTCAATATGAATCGTCAAGAACATCAACTCTTCTTTCGTTAACGTGTACTGATACTTTTGAACAATATGAACCTGTATTTTCTCTGCACAGCGATAAGACAATTGATATCTTTCCTTCACGACATCGTGTAATGACTCATCATCACTAAATACCGTGCTTTTTCCTATTAACCGCTGCGCAAAAAATTTCAAATGCGTCACAAAACGATGATAACTTAATGCCTGCTCATTATAATCCAGACTCAGCTGATATTTTACAATGTTCAGTATTTCCTGCATGATTTTGGTAATCTGCAAGACCTCCGGCATTTCACTGTCAAGCTGTGCATTCACCAAATGCAGCGCAATAAACCCCGCTTCATCTTCCGGTAACCGCACGGCAAGACGCTGCTCAATAATATCCAGCGCTTCCAGACCAACAGCAAACTCCTTTGGATACAGGCGTTTTATTTCCCATAACAACACATTACGGATATCCACTCCTTGCTTATGGCGCTCTATCGCAAAGTGACAGTGATCCGTTAAGGAGATGTAGACGCTGTTTTGCAGTTTCCCAGGCAAACGCTCTTTTGCCAGCAGAATGATCTTGTCTGCCGTCGTGATGACATCCATCGGAATCTCTGACAGCAACTCCTGCAGGCGCGATGTCAACTCGCCGGATTTCATCACAAACACACGTTCAATCAGCATTTCGTCCAGCAGGTCGCCAGAGTGCTTTTTGAAGCCCAGCCCACGTCCCATCACAACCGACTCATTATTGTTTTCGTCGATTACGGTGACGACATTATTGTTGAGTATTTTGGCAATCTTCATTTTTCAAACCCTGGAAACAAAAAAACCAGACACCCGTAGCAAGAACGAGCATCTGGTTTTGCCTGCTTACGCAGTAACAATCCGCAATGGCAGGTAAACTACCATTTGCATTCCTCTTCTCAAGGAGAATGACACAAAAACGTGATACGGATCGACAGAAAAACGTGCCGCTTACACGCGTTTTCTTTATTTATTGTGTGCCGTTACAAGAATCAACCACTTGCAGCCAGTTGCCGTCATACTGTATTGATACGGTGGGTTTCTTAGGCAGTTGCGCAACAAAGTTAGGTAAAAACACCAAATCGATCAGTTTTTTGCGTAAACACGACAAAATATTCAATTTCATCCCTTTTACCACCTTGTTTCTCGTCGCTTAATAACTATAATACGGAACGTCGTTTCAATTGAATGGTTTCAGCTAAACAACGTGCCACTATCAATAACATTATTATCAACGGCATCGCCAACGCGACTCCCGCAGATCTTATGCGACGAGCAGTTGCGCACTTCATCACCCATTCACGACGACCATCTATACTTACCTCCTATACTGTTTCCTCATACATTCTTTCCAGCGGCCTGTCTCGCCTCGCCACTGGATCACTCGTTTTTTAATCCATCACAACTTGTAGAAACTATCGTATGAAAAAGACAAAAATTGTTTGTACCATCGGGCCGAAAACAGAATCGGAAGAAATGCTTGGCAACCTGCTGTCTGCTGGCATGAATGTTATGCGCCTGAATTTCTCTCACGGGGATTACGCAGAACACGGTCAGCGCATCAAGAACCTGCGTGCCGTCATGGAAAAAACTGGTAAGCAAGCCGCTATCCTGCTTGACACCAAAGGCCCAGAAATTCGTACCATGAAGCTGGAAAATGGCGCTGACGTTACGCTGACCGCAGGTCAAACGTTCACGTTCACCACCGATCAAAGCATCGTGGGTAACAAAGATCGCGTCGCAGTAACCTACGCTGGATTTACCGAAGACCTGAGCGTCGGTAACACCGTTCTGGTTGATGACGGCTTGATCGGTATGCAGGTTACCGCAATCAACGGTAACGACGTCGTTTGTAAAGTGCTGAACAATGGCGATCTGGGCGAGAATAAAGGTGTCAACCTGCCTGGCGTTTCCATCCAATTGCCTGCTCTGGCTGAAAAAGACAAACGTGACCTGATCTTCGGTTGCGAACAAGGCGTCGATTTCGTTGCGGCATCCTTTATTCGTAAACGTTCTGACGTTGAAGAAATCCGCGCTCACCTGAAAGCGCACGGTGGCGAGCACATCCAGATCATCTCCAAAATCGAAAACCAGGAAGGTCTGAACAATTTCGACGAAATCCTGGAAGCGTCCGACGGCATCATGGTTGCTCGTGGCGACCTGGGCGTTGAAATCCCGGTTGAAGAAGTGATCTTCGCACAGAAAATGATGATCGAAAAATGTAACCTGGCACGCAAAGTGGTGATCACCGCAACGCAAATGCTGGATTCCATGATCAAAAACCCACGCCCTACCCGCGCTGAAGCTGGCGACGTGGCGAACGCCATCATCGACGGTACCGATGCCGTGATGCTGTCTGGCGAAAGTGCAAAAGGTAAATACCCGCTGGAATCCGTTACCATTATGGCAACGATCTGTCAGCGTACCGACTCCGTAATGAAAAGCCGTCTGGATACCATCAAGACGCCTCCGGTTCTGCGTATCACTGAAGCGGTCTGCCGTGGTGCAGTCGAAACAGCAGAGAAACTGGATGCGCCGCTGATTGTGGTTGCGACCAGCGGCGGTAAGTCTGCCAAGTCTATCCGTAAATATTTCCCGAACGCCCGTATTCTGGCACTGACGACGAACGACGTGACTGCGCGTCAGCTGCTGCTGAGCAAAGGCATTGATACGCTGCTGGTGAAGGAAATTGCTTCTACTGATGATTTCTACCGTATCGGTAAAGAAGCTGCGCTGAACAGCGGTCATGCGCAAGCTGGCGATGTTGTGGTTATGGTATCTGGTGCACTGGTTTCCAGCGGCACAACCAACACCGCTTCCGTACACCGTCTCTAATCCCAACGATCAGATCGGTAAAAAGCGCCTTAATGGCGCTTTTTTTATATTCTGAAACGACTTTCTACAGTGCGATAACCTAATTAATGCGTCTGTGTAACACGTCATTTAATAGCCTAAAGCCTCAGAGTTATCCGATAAAAATAGCACTGTTTTCCTTACTTTTTTAATGAATATGTAAAACTCGCTGTTTCTTTGAGCGAACGATCAAAATTAAGCATGTTCTCATCAAAAATTTATTCTCATTAGAAAAAAGTTTGTGTAATACTTGTAACGCTACATGGAGATTAACTCAATCTAGAGGGTATTAATAATGAATCGTACTAAACTGGTACTGGGCGCGGTAATCCTGGGTTCTACTCTGCTTGCTGGTTGTTCAAGCAACGCTAAAATTGATCAGCTGTCTTCTGACGTTCAGACTCTGAACGCTAAAGTTGACCAACTGAGCAACGACGTGAACGCAATCCGCTCTGACGTACAAGCTGCTAAAGATGACGCAGCTCGTGCTAACCAGCGTCTGGACAACCAAGTTCGTACTTACAAAAAGTAATCGAACTGGTTAAGTAGTGAAAATGGCGCACATTGTGCGCCATTTTTTTGCCTGCGTTTTACCTTTTCTGCGTTCTCTTTCAATCCCTTTTTCGCTTTGTCAGGTATTTTCATCCTTCAGCCCTATCCCTGGGCCAACACAGATGCGCCTAAACGCATCTGGCCGATTTATTTCAGTATTACCGAGCGGTGGTACTGATCGCCGTGATCGGCGCAACCTGATGCGTTTGAGGCGCTTCTGGAGCAGACTCTACCGGTGGCTGGTAAGTATTGATGTCTTGCCCTACGCTAACCACAATTGGCATGCCTGAACGACGCACAATTGCATCAGCAACCGCTTTACTGTCCGTCTCCGCATCCTTAACAAACTTCTGCGTCTTCGCCGTCAGTGGAATCGGCATGGTTTGTGGGTCGTCCTTATCGGTTTTCGACAGAGGCTGATGCACTTCAACGTAGCGTTTGCCGTCTGGTTCAACGGACGTTTTAATCGCATCGTTAACAATCTGCACTCGCGTGCCGACTGGCACGTTGTCGAATAACGCCTTAATGTCATCCGGACGCAGACGGATACAGCCGGAACTGACGCGCATACCGATACCGAAGTCCGCGTTCGTACCGTGCAGCAGATAAACGCCGCCGTGCGCTGACAGACGCAACGCGTGTAACCCCATCGGGTTATCCGGGCCAGCCGGAACGACGGCAGGCAGTTTAATGCCCTGCTCTTCAAGATAATGCTTACGGATGTTCGCCGTTGGCGTCCAGGTCGGGTTCTCACGCTTCTCGCTAATGCTGGTCGTCATCAGTGGCGTATTACGCCCCAGTTGACCAATGCCGATCGGGTAAACGATGACGGTATTCTTCCCTTTCGGGTAGTAGTAGAGACGCAGCTCCGCCAGATTGACCACAATGCCTTCACGCGGGGTATCCGGCAGCAGCATTTGCGTTGGGACCGTGAGCGTGGAACCCGCTGTCGGCAGGTAAGGATCCACCCCTGGATTCGCTTCCATCATGCCCAACAGACCAATCTTGAAATCCGCAGCGATAGCCTCCAGCGGACGACCATCATTGGGGACCGTATAAGCGATATTTTCGCCAATAAGTCGGCTATTGGGTGGCGGTAGCGGGTATTCCGTCGCTTTAGCGGCGGTGCTGGCCAGATATGCCGCGAAGGCCATACCAAGTAAAGTTAACGCGCGTTTCATATTAGGTTCCCTACATCACAACTAACATAAGTAATTTATCAACAACATCCGGTTCTGTACCCAGAATGCAGTATCCGGCTGGCTATACCCTGTTTACCCCGCCATGCCCTCAAACTGCCTGCGCATTCGCGTTTCTGCAACCTGAATGGTTCGGGGATATCTGGTGTCAATGCGGCTATTGCTGCCCCTTTCCACCGAGCGTGGGTATATATTAGCATTGTTGTAACAAAAGAATATTTTATTTAAAAATCAAAGCATTGATATTCAATTCTTTACAAAGCAGAGCCAGCATAAAATTTAATGGGAAATAAATATACGGGACGAATTCTGAAATATCAGCGAGTTAATAAATCTGCCAAAAAACAATAACGTGCTGTTGGTAAAAATCAGTAAATGAAAAAACAAAAAAGCGCTGGACGTTTTTTCCGTCACAGCGCTTTTTTATACTTCAGGAAAGCAGAAAACAGGGAAGAAAATTAAAGCAGTGCCGCAGCATGTGCGCGAATCGCGCGCAGCATCGCCTCAAGCCCCTGAGAGCGGGATGGCGTCAGGTGTTGATTCAACGCCAGCGATTCGAAGAATGGCCGCACATCCAGCTCAACAATCTCCTGCGCTGTCAGCCCCTGATACAGGCTGAAAACCACGGCAATCAGCCCTTTCACGATGGCGGCATCGCTGTCACCGTGCAGGGTGATAATGCCCTGTTCATCGGGCTGTGTCACAATCCAAACCTGGCTTTGGCACCCCGAAATCAGGTTCTCTGGATTACGCCACTCGTCGGGCAGAGGGTCAAGACGCTCCCCTAACTCGATGACATAAAGATATTTTTCTTCCCAGTCATTACAGCGCGCAAAATTGCGCGCCAGTTTCTGCGGTTCTGGCAGACTCGCCATGTTTTCCTCCCCGAACAGATCCGCGCGCGGCGCTTAACTGCCCAGCAATCGATGGATACGTTGCAATCCGGCAACCAGCCGGTCAATTTCTTCGCGTGTAGTATAAACGGCCAGCGAGGCGCGGCACATACTAGGAACACCGTAGTGTTCCATCAGCGGCATCGCGCAATGGTGGCCGGTGCGAATCGCAATACCGTACCGATCGAGGAAACTTCCAACGTCATAGGCGTGGTGCTGCCCAAGATTAAACGCGATAACACCGTGGCGTTCAGCAGGCCCGTACAATGTCAGATCGGGCACCTGCGTGAGCGCTTCCAGCGCATACTGCATCAGAGAGGATTCATAACGTTGAATCTCTTCACGCCCCAGCGCCGTCACGTAGTCCAACGCAGCGCCTAAGCCCATGATACCGCCCGTGTTGGGCGAACCAGCCTCAAAGCGCCACGGTGAATCCGCATAGGTGGTGCCCGTACGCAGGCTCACCTGACGAATCATCGCCCCGCCACCTTCCCACGGCGGCATGGCCTGAAGCAGGTCACGTTTGCCGTACAGCACGCCAATACCCGATGGGCCGTAGATCTTATGTCCTGAAAAGACAAAGAAGTCACAGTCCAGATCCTGCACATCGACCGTCTGATGCATAATCGACTGCGCACCATCGACCAACGTAACCGCACCAGCCGCTTTTGCCTGTGCGATCATGGCCTTAACTGGGTTTAGGGCACCGAGTACGTTAGAGATTTGCGTTACTGCCAGCAGACGAGTACGTTCGTCCAGCAAGCTGGGAAGCTGCGCAACATCCAGTGAACCATCTTCGGCCAGCGGCAATACGCGAACCTCAACGCCACGCGCTTCTGCCAGCATTTGCCAGGGAACGATATTCGCGTGGTGTTCCATCTCGGTGATGATCAGGTTATCGCCCGGCTGGATAAAGGTGCGGCCATAGCTGTTAGCCACCAGATTGATGGCCTCCGTCGTCCCGCGAACAAAGACAATCTCTTCCACTGAAGCCGCATTGATAAAGGAGGCAACCTTCTCGCGCACGGCTTCCATCGCACTGGTCGCCTGCGCGCTCAGCGTGTGAATGCCGCGATGCACAGCAGCATATTCATGGCGATAGAATTCGGCTTCGCGATCGATAACCGCGTGCGGTTTTTGCGCACTCGCGGCGCTATCAAGATAGGCTAACGGTTGACCGTTAACCTCACTTGCAAGCAGCGGGAAATCGGCACGAACCCGTTCAATAGGATAACTCATCATACCGCCTTGCCGGCATTCGCCAGCGCGTTGGGCAAACGCTGCGCGATACGTTCCAGAACCACATCTCGCAGAGACTCGTTTTCAATCGCTTCTGTGACTTCCGCCGCAAAGGCGAAGATGATCATCTGTTGCGCATCCTGCTGCGTAATACCACGAGAACGCAGATAGAACAGCTGTTCTTCGTCCATACGGCCAATCGTGGCACCATGGCTGCATTTCACGTCGTCTGCGTAAATTTCCAACTGCGGCTTGGTATCAACCTCAGCCAGTCGACCCAGCAGCAGGTTGTTGTTAGTCATCTGCCCGTCAGTTTTCAGCGCATGTGGCGCAACTTTGATCATGCCGTTAAACACCGCTCTGGCGCGATCGTTGACGATGACTTTATGCAACTGGCGGCTTTCGCCATAGCCCTGATTATGCTCCAGATACGTTCGCGTATCGCACACTTCGCTGCCAACCGGCAGGATCAGGCTGTTCATGGACAGATTGGTGCCTTCGCCATTCAACTGGGCGCTGGTGTTATGACGCGTCAGACCCGCCCCCAGCAAGAAGCTGTGGCTACGAACCCGAGCATCACGCGCCAGAACCAGATCGTTATGCGCGAAGTGGTAGCCTGCCGCCGCTTCAAACGCCAGCTTATAATGGCTAACCTGGCTATTTTCTGCCGCATTCACCGTCAGACGTGCGCCAGTAAAGTGCGCATGCTCATCCAGACTGACGTAGTGCTCGATAATTTCCGCACTCGCGCCACGCTCAACGTTCAGATGATGACGATGGTGAACCGTGTTCAACGCGGCTTCCTGACTGCTGCTAATGTGCAACAGGTAAAGCGGTTTTTCCGCCTGCTGTCCGGCAGCCAGATGAATCAGCGTACTTGTGCTAGCCAGACTTTCGGTCAGGTGCAGGAACACTTCGGACTGGATGGCTGCAGGCAGCACGCCATGCGCACGCGACGCCTGTACGTCAACCTGATAAGGGCCCCAGGCGCTGTCGCTGAGTTCTGCGTTGAATACGCCATCGACAAACACCAGACGCCAGCTATCTACCGCTAAGGCCAGGGCGTCTACCGCTGTGCGATCGAGAGACGGTGCCTGTGGTGCGACAAATTCGTTGCTCAGCAAGCCATCCAGCGGCGTGTATTTCCAGTGCTCATGCTTACGGTGCGGTAAGCCAAGGCGCACCACGTCCTGCCAGTGCTGGTTCGCTTCTTCAGAGCGGCGCGATGCATCGCGTTCAAACAGACCATGCCATTGCTGCAGCGCCTGCTCTTGTTTCTGTGCGATGCTGGTTTTACCCGTCGCGTTATCGCTCGTCACCTTATTGCTCGTCGGTAAGCCAGCCATAGCCTTGCTCCTCCAACTGTTTCACCAGCGAGAAATCACCGGATTTCACAATGCGCCCTTGATACAGAACGTGGACGTGATCCGGTTTGATGTAATCAAGAATACGCTGGTAGTGCGTGACGATGATGAACGAACGTTTGCCGTCGCGCAGGGAGTTAACGCCGTTAGAGACGATTTTCAGTGCATCGATGTCCAGACCGGAGTCGGTTTCATCCAGAATGCACAGATCCGGCTCCAGCGCCGCCATCTGCAGAATATCGTTACGCTTCTTCTCACCGCCGGAGAAGCCCACGTTGACCGAACGGGTCAGCAAATCTTCCGGCATATTCAATAACTTGATCTTTTCTTCGATAAAGTCGGCGAAGTCAAAGCGATCCAGCGGTTCCTGCTCGCGGTATTTACGCACCGCGTTAACGGAGGTTTGCAGGAAGAACTGGTTACTCACGCCGGGGATCTCGACAGGGTACTGAAACGCCATGAAGACGCCTTCGCCCGCACGATCTTCTGGAGACAATTCCAGCAGATCTTTCCCTTTGAAGTTCACCGAACCGTCGGTCACTTCATATTCTTCGCGTCCAGCCAGCGTCGCGGAGAGCGTACTTTTTCCTGAGCCATTCGGGCCCATAATCGCGTGAACTTCACCCGGCTTAATGGTGAGATTAAGCCCTTTGATGATCTCTTTGCCTTCTACGCTGACTTTTAAATTTTCGATGCTTAACATGCTTATTCCTTCCAACGCCCAATGTGGCGAGCGCTTAATGAATTCCGGGACCGATGATTCTCATTATTCTCTGTGAAAATCCCGGTAACCGCCGAATTAACCCACGCTGTGTTCCAGGCTAATCGCCAGTAACTTTTGTGCTTCTACCGCAAATTCCAACGGCAATTCAGAGAAGACGTCCTTACAGAATCCGTTCACGATCATCGAGATGGCGTCATCTTCGCTGATACCGCGTTGCAGACAGTAGAACAGTTGGTCTTCGCCAATTTTCGAGGTCGTCGCTTCGTGCTCCAACTGCGCGGTATTGTTGCGCACTTCCACATACGGGAAGGTGTGCGCGCCGCACTCGCTACCGATCAACATGGAGTCACACTGGGTGAAGTTACGGGCGTTAGTCGCGCTCGGCATGATCTTCACCAGACCGCGGTAGGTGTTCTCACTACGTCCGGCGGAAATCCCTTTAGAGATAATGGTCGAACGGGTGTTTTTACCGATGTGAATCATCTTGGTGCCGGTATCGGCCTGCTGACGACCATTGGTCAACGCGACAGAGAAGAATTCACCGACGGAGTAGTCACCGCGCAGAATAACGCTCGGGTATTTCCAGGTGATCGCGGAGCCGGTTTCTGACTGCGTCCAGGACATTTTCGAATGCTCGCCTGCACACAGCGCGCGCTTGGTCACGAAGTTTAGAATCCCGCCTTCGGCGTCATCTTTACCGGAGAACCAGTTCTGCACCGTGGAATATTTCACTTCGGCATTCTTGTTGATGATGACTTCCACCACCGCGGCGTGCAGCTGGTAGGTGTCACGAACGGGCGCGGAGCAGCCTTCGATGTAGCTGACGTAGCTGTCATCATCGGCGATCAGGATCGTACGCTCGAACTGGCCGGTTTTTGCCGCGTTAATGCGGAAATACGTCGACAGTTCCATCGGGCAGCGCACGCCTTTCGGGATGTACACAAACGTGCCGTCGGAGGCGACCGCCGAGTTCAGCGCCGCAAAGAAGTTGTCGTTCGCTGGGACGACCGTACCGAGATACTGGCGCACCAGATCGGGATGCTCCTGAATCGCCTCGCTGAATGAGCAGAAGATAATGCCTTTTTCAGCCAGCTCATGCCGATACGTGGTCGCAACAGAGACGGAGTCAAAAATCGCATCGACCGCCACTTTCTTGCCTTCACGGACAGGAACGCCCAGCTGATTAAACGCGTTCTCTACTTCGCTGGTCAGGTAATTATTCACGTCCGCAATCCCGGATTGCTGCTTGGCGCCGGGCTCAGAGCCGCAGCTGTCGTCGCAGTTACCGCAGGAAGGCGCGGAATAATAGCTATAGTCCTGATAGTCCAGTTTCTCGTAATGGGCTTTCAGCCAATGCGGTTCTTCCATCTCCAGCCACGCGTTGTAGGCGTTGAGACGGAATTCCAGCATCCACTCAGGTTCGTTACGCTTCGCCGAGATCGCCCGTACGACATCTTCGTTAATGCCGTGCGCCAGCTCATCGGTTTCCAACTGCGTGAAGAAACCTTCTTTATAGCGTCCATCACCCATCCAGATCTGGACATCATCAGGTACATCTACCGTGCTACGTGCCATAATTTTTCATCACTTAAATGCCAAAGCTTTCGCCACATCCACAAGCATGCTGCGCTCTGGGATTATTAAACTTGAATATCTGATTCAGCCCTTCACGGACGAAATCAAGTTCTGTGCCGTCAATGAAAGGCATCGCTTTCAGTGGGACATACAGTTTTGCACCATCACGTTCGAATACCAGATCGTCGGTCTCGAACTCCTGTACCAGATCCAGCACATAGCCAAATCCCGCACAGCCTGATTGTTTAACGCCGAGCCGTAGTCCTTGCACGGCTTCATCCTGCTTCATCAGATTCTTAATCTGCTTCACGGCGCTGTCGGTCAGCGTCAATCCTTGCCAGACATTTTCATCCAGTGAAAACGTCCCTACATTTTCCGCTTGCATATGGAATACCTCATTGCGTGTGGTACCAGTTTTAGGCTGGTTTCCCCTAATGTTAGTGATAATGAAACTAGCTTCAACCTCTTGTTTCGCAGGGCTATTCGTAACATTTCGGTTTTTAGCGAGCCAATAGCGCTATTTTACACGTCTCTGACGCGCCAAACAATGCGGCAATAAATCAACTAACCAATTGATAATAAATGAATTAATAGTATCACCTCGGTCCCTTTCGGGAAGGCGAAAATTATCATTTCGTTATCATTATTATAACATTTATCGGCGATACCTATTTGTAAAACAGGGAAGGTATATGAAGATTTATGTGATTTCCGATCGGACTTTTGACGTTAAAGCACGTTTTGCCCATTGATCATGACCTTTTTTATCAATATGATAATGATTATCATTTCATATTCAGGATCGATAACCATGCTTTCCGTGAATGCCTGGCTGCACCATCAAATTGACGAATATAAATTTCAGATTCGCGATGCCACCGTTGATTTCTATATGGCGGAAGCTCGCTTAAACCGTCCGGGAAGCAATATTGACCATTTACGTCGCTATCATAACGCTTGCATGGACATGGTTGAACTCTGTCTGAGAAATGGCGATGACGAGAGCTATTTGCATGCGCTGGTCAAGCTGCACAATCGGTTGATTAAAGAGATTAATAATGAAGGGCGTTGCCACCTGTTTCGCGTGCAAAGCTACTACTTTGCCCGTAACACGCTGAAATCAATTTGCCATCAGTTAAGCATGCAGGGCTCGTGGGATAAAGCCACCGCGTTTCAGACCGACTTCGTTAAGCGCGTGCCGTTTCTCCCCTAAAGAACTATCGATTTACCAACAACGAAACCAGACCGGCCAGCAATCTGGTTTCGTGCTTCATGTTTACGGCGTAATGACGGATGTCGTCAGACGTGAAATGCAGCACAGGCGATTCTGATTATCAAAAATCTCAATCTGCCATACCTGGCTACGGCGGCCAACGTGAAGCGCCCGGCATACGCCCCGTACTTCCCCTTCACGCACGGCTCGCAGATGGTTGGCATTGATTTCAAGCCCCACCACCTGCTGATCGCCTTCAGAACACAGATAGCCCGCGACGGAACCCAGCGATTCCGCCAGCACAACGGAGGCACCGCCGTGCAATAAGCCAAATGGCTGACGCGTGCGAGAATCCACTGGCATCACCGCTTCCAGATAATCTTCCGCAATATGGGTATAGCGGATACCGACATGACCCACCATACACGTTTGGCTCGGTTCGTTAAGCTGCTCAAGCGTAACCTGTCGTTTCCATAGCATCAGATAATCTCCAGCAAGGCCTGTAGCGGATGGCGCAATGCGCTGCCTTCCATGCGTTTCACCTGACTGCGACACGAATAGCCGGTAGTCAGGCAGCGTTTCTGCGGTAACTTCTGCAACACCTGCTGCCAGGACAGCGCATAGATTCCCTGCGAGTTGGCAAGGTTCTTGGTTTCATGCCCGTAGGTTCCCGCCATGCCGCAGCAGCCGACGCTGACATTCTCCAGTTTGGCACCAAAGCGCGAGAAAATGTCGGACCACTGTTTCGTGCTGATCGGCAGCGCCGTGGTTTCCGTACAGTGCCCCAGCAGATACCAGGATTCGCCAGTGGCAGGCTGCGGCGTGCTGTCTGCCAATGCCGTCACCAGCCATTCATGCACCAGTTGCACCTGAAAATCACCACGCTTCTCGCCCAAAATTTCACGGTATTCGTCGCGATAGCACAACACCAGCGCCGGATCGACGCCCACCATCGGCATCCCTAATTTAGCGACGCGGTTCAGGAAATCTGCCGTCTTCGAGGCCGTTTTGGCAAAGCGTTGCAGGAAGCCTTTAATGTGTTGTGCCTTCCCGTTCGGCGAGAACGGCAACAGGACTGGCTTCAGCTTGAGTTTTTCGATCAGATGGACGAAATCAGCCACCACTTGCGCATCGTAATAGCTGGTAAACGGATCCTGCACGATTAACACATACTGCTGGCGCGCCGCTTCCGGCAACTGTTCCAGCTGTTCCAGCGTGGTGTTGACGACGCTATGTCCGGCAAACTGCTGGCGCAGCGACGGCGATGACAGCAGAGGCAAATCGACCATGCCGATCTGGCTGCGGCTCAGGTTATTCAGCAGCGGCATTTTCAGGAAGAAGTTAAACGTCTTCGGGCTGCGCGCCATCAGCGGCGCATAGCTTTCGACACCGGCGACCAGATAGTCACGCACCGGACGCAGATAGCGCGTGTGATAAAGTTGCAGGAAGCGAGAGCGGAAACCGGGCACGTCAATCTTGATAGGGCACTGCGTTGAGCACGCTTTACACGCCAGACAGCCAGACATCGCGTCTTTGACCTCGTGAGAGAAATCATAATCGCCTTGCTTCGCCTGCCAGGTATTGCGGGTCTTCTGGATAAAGGCGCGCAGGCTCAGCTTCTGCTGCGGCAACGCGTTCTCCAGCGCGACGGGATCGACGCCCTGCTCCGCCAGCAGGCGTAACCATTCACGCACCAGCGTCGCACGGCCTTTCGGGGAATGAATACGGTTGCCGCTGATTTTCATCGACGGGCACATTGGGCTACGGGCATCAAAGTTAAAGCACAGACCATTACCGTTACATTCCATCGCGCCACGGAACGCCGTACGCACCGTCAGCGGGATCGTCCGATCGTACGTGCCGCGCTTGACCGCATCGACTTTCATCATCGGCGCATCCACGTCCAGCGGCGCACAAATCTTCCCGGGATTAAGTCGGTTATCAGGGTCGAACGCGGCCTTAATGCGACGCAGCTCGGCATACAGTTCCGGCCCAAAGAATTCGGGGCTATACTCAGCGCGGAAGCCTTTCCCGTGCTCTCCCCACAGCAGACCGCCATATTTGGCCGTCAGCGCGACAATCTGGTCGGAAAGCTGTTTCATCAGCATTTCCTGTTGCGGGTCGCACATATCCAGCGCCGGACGAACGTGCAGCACTCCGGCGTCAACGTGGCCAAACATGCCGTACGTCAGGTTGTGGCTGTCTAACAGCGCACGGAACTCTTCGATGTAATCGGCCAGATGCTGTGGTGGCACGCAGGTATCTTCCGCAAACGGAATGGGCTTCGCCTGCCCTTTGCTGTTGCCCAGCAGCCCGACGGCTTTTTTCCGCATGGCATAAATACGCTCGATGCCGGACAGGTCGTTACAGGTTTGGTAACCAATTACTCCGCCTTCTCCGTTTGCCAGCAGCGTATCCAGCCGCTGACAAAGCGCGTCGACCTGCCCATTAATCAGTGCTTCATCATCACCTGCGAATTCAACGATATTCAGGCCGAGCATTTCCTGATTAGGCACATCGGTAATCAGTTCGCTAACGGAATGCCAGACGATATCTTCGCGGGCAAGGTTTAAGACTTTGGAATCCACGGTTTCAACGGACAACGCCTTCGCTTCCACCATGAACGGCGCATTGCGCAACGCGGAGTTGAAGGAGTCGTATTTGATATTGACCAGACGGCGGCTCTTCGGCAGCGGCGTGATATCAAGCTTCGCTTCGGTAATAAACGCCAGCGTGCCTTCCGCCCCGGTCAGAATACGCGTCAGGTCAAAGGTACGGAGATCGTCACTGAATACATGGCGCAGGTCATAACCCGTCAGAAAACGATTCAGCTTAGGGAACTTGTCGATAATCAACGCACGCTGTTCGCGACAGCGGTGCAGCACCGTATGGTAAATACGGCCAATGGCGGAATCTTCTAACGCCAGTTTCTCTGCCAGCTCTACCTGCATAGCCTGCGTATCCAGCATTTCGCCGCCCAGCAGGACCGCACGTAGCCCCAGCACATGGTCTGAGGTTTTGCCGTACACCAGCGAACCTTGCCCTGAGGCATCGGTATTGATCATGCCGCCCAGCGTCGCCCGGTTACTGGTCGAGAGCTCGGGTGCGAAGAAGTAACCATAAGACTTCAGGTACTGGTTAAGCTGATCTTTAATGACGCCCGCTTCGACGCGCACCCAGCCTTGCTCAGGATTGATCTCCAGAATGCGGTTCATATAACGCGACATATCGACCACGATGCCGCGATTCAGCGCCTGCCCGTTCGTTCCTGTCCCGCCACCGCGTGGAGTAAAGGTCAGCCCTGAAAAACGCGCCTCGCCCGCCAGCCGCGAGAGGATCGCGACATCGGCGGTTGAACGGGGGAAGACCACCGCATCCGGCAAAAGTTGATAGATGCTGTTATCCGTTGCCATCGTCAGACGATCGGCATAATTAGTCGCCGTATCGCCCGTGAATCCATTTTTCTTCAATGCTTCCAGAAAATTAAGCACCGGCTGGACCAGCCCGGGAGATTGCGTGATCTGTGGGATCATTATTTTTTGACCCTGTCCGTACATGATGTGTTTGCCAATATGTCGTGATATGCCTGTGAAGAGCCCGATATAGCCGCTCTGTCATCGGGGACATCACGTTTTATCACATTTCGCAATCGTGTGCGCTCCCGGATCGGCAAAAACATACAGCGTGTTGGCTAATGGCCGTTTCACCAACAAAATGTTCAATAGGCTGTCAAAACCCCCGGAAATATCTCATGATGACGGATGACTACATGGTTTCACCCAAGCGACCTCGCCTACGCCCTTTCTTTTGCTATTGAGGAATGATTCATTGAGCAAATATTCCCAGCCACCACGATTTGATCTGGCCAGAATCCTGTTCAGTCTGGTGTTTATTACCATCATGATTATTGCCTGTTTTTGGGTGGTACAGCCTTTTATTCTGGGATTCGCCTGGGCGTGTATGGTGGTTATTGCCACCTGGCCGATGCTGATTAAATTTCAGGTGCTATTATGGGGGAGACGTTCTCTGGCCGTGCTCGTGATGACGCTGCTGCTCATCCTGCTATTTATTGTCCCGATTGCCGTTCTTGTCAGTAGCGTTGTGGAGAACAGTTCGGCGCTAATGAGTTGGGGAGCCAGACAGGAAAACTTTTCGCCGCCAACGCTGGAGTGGCTGACGTCCATTCCTTTAGTCGGTGAGAAATTGTTCAACAGCTGGCAGGCGCTGTTACAAAGCGGCGGCAGCGGTTTGTTCGCCAAGGTGCAACCCTATTTTGGTAAAACCGCAACCTGGCTGGTTGCACAGGCGGCGCATGTTGGGCGTTTTCTGATGCACTGTTCCCTGATGCTTATTTTCAGCGCCCTGCTCTATTACAAGGGTGAAGCCGTCGCGAAGGCTGTGCGGCATTTCGCTATCCGGCTGGGACAGGAACGCGGCGACGCCGCGGTGATTCTGGCCGCGCAGTCAATTCGCGCCGTCGCGCTCGGCGTGGTGGTAACGGCCATCGTGCAATCGGTATTAGGCGGAGTGGGGCTGGGGCTGTCTGGGATTCCTTACACCACGCTATTAACCGTTCTGATGTTTCTGTGTTGCCTGGCACAGTTAGGGCCGCTTCCGGTACTGATTCCTGCCATTATTTGGCTGTATTGGACGGGCGATAACACCTGGGGCACCATTTTGCTGGTCTGGAGCTGCGTCGTTGGCACCATCGATAACGTTATCCGCCCGGTATTAATCAAAATGGGTGCCGATCTTCCTATGTTGCTGATTCTTTCCGGCGTGATTGGCGGCTTGCTGGCGTTTGGCATGATAGGGATATTTATTGGCCCGGTCGTTCTCGCCGTTTCCTATCGTTTGCTGTTTGCCTGGATGCGTGAAATCCCCGAACCGCAAAACATCCTCTCCGTTAATACATCTAATACGCCAGATAAAGAGTAAGACCGACAGTCACCGTTTTCTCTTCCCGTGGGCGGTACGCCGCCCACGCATTCCCTCTCTCGGCATCGCTTCTTCGGTATTATTTTTCGGCGCTATCATTCCCTTACTTTTTCAATAGGTAAAAATAGCTAATGATTAACCCTCTATTCTTAGGGATTAGTCCTAAAAATTTTGATATCATTTCTCTAATGCATCAATATTATTGACAATACAAAAACTCTGAGAGGCCAATCCTTAAAAGATAATTAACTATTAGGATGATTCTTAATGACTGAATAGGGCATAATCCATAGGATAAATACCGGAGCTAGTATTAACCTACTGTTTGTCAATGAGGTTTCCTCCTCGTCAGAGTTAGTAACGAATTGCTGTGTGTAGTCTTTGCCCATCCCCTGAGATGGGCCTTTTTTTTCCTTTCATTTGTCTTCCATTCAATTACGCTTCATCCCTTTTTTGTTACTCTCCTGTCTGCCTACCCTCAGTTCAGTTTTTCAGGAGTTTTTCATGATGCCTCTTGCCGCGAAGAGATTGCTACTCTGTGGCTTATTCAGCCTTCTGACAGCCTGCGATAATCCAACGCCGACGACACAGCGCCCTTTGTTGACCATTGAAGGCAAAACCATGGGGACGTTTTACAGCGTAAAAATTAGCGGCGACATCACCGAAGACAAACAGCAGTTACAACGGGAAATCGATGTTCTGCTCGAACAGGCCAATAACGAGATTTCCACCTACCGTGACGATTCAGTCCTGTCGCGTTTTAATCAGTACCGAGGGACGGATCCCCAGCCCATCAGCAATGGCATGGCGGATATCATTCTGGCCGCGCTGCGTATCGGTAAAGCCACACACGGTGCGATGGATATCACCGTCGGTCCGTTGGTGAATCTCTGGGGGTTCGGCCCGCAGAAGCAGCCTACGCGGGTTCCCAGCCAGCAGCAGATCGATGTAGCGCGGCAAAATGTCGGGCTGCGTCATCTGAAGCTGATCGGTGACGAAAAAGGGGAATGGATTCAGAAAGATCTCCCGGATTTGTATGTCGATCTCTCCACGCTGGGCGAAGGGTACGGCGCAGACGTTCTCGCGCAGTTAATGACGCGTAAAGGGATCACCAATTATCTGGTTTCCGTCGGTGGCGCGGTGTCCAGTCGTGGGGTGAACGCTGAAGGAACACCGTGGCGCGTGGCGATACAGAAACCCACCGATCAGGAAAATGCCGCACAGGCGGCGGTGAATTTGCAGGGGTATGCGATCAGTACTTCCGGCAGCTATCGGAATTATTTTGAAGAGGACAGCAAGCGCTATTCTCACGTTATCGATCCCGAGACGGGCAGACCCATTACTCATCAGCTGGTTTCTGCGACCGTGATTGCACCGACTGCGCTGGAAGCGGATGGCTGGGATACCGGTTTGATGGTGTTGGGAACAGAGAAGGCGTTGAAACTGGCAGAACAGCAGGGGCTAGCGGTTTATCTGATTACCAAAACGGATAAGGGCTTTAGCGCAGTGATGACGCCACAGTTTAAATCCTTCCTGATTGCGGCACCGTAAGAAACGCCAAGGCCAACGGCAACCCCATCGCGATGAGATCGAGATACACGGGGCGACCACGAAGTGAGGCATCCCTGCGGGAACCTCATCTCCGTGTTTCCCCTAAAATCTGACATCGTCGGTTACCATGACGCCCGGCAGTCACCGGGCGTCATAGCATTCACCGTACTAATTACTTGTGCTCAGCCAGATTCAACCAGGTTTGCACCACAGTATCTGGGTTAAGCGACAGGCTATCGATGCCCTGCTCCATCAGCCAGAGCGCGAAATCTTCGTGATCTGACGGGCCCTGACCGCAAATACCGACGTATTTACCCTGTTTCTTGGCGGCCTTGATCGCCATCGACAGCAGCGCCTTCACCGCATCGTTACGTTCATCAAACAGCGACGATACCACGCCAGAGTCGCGATCCAAGCCCAGCGCCAGCTGCGTCATGTCGTTTGAGCCGATAGAGAAGCCATCAAAGTGTTGCAGGAATTCATCGGCCAACAGCGCGTTGGACGGAATTTCGCACATCATGATGATTTTCAGGCCGTCTTCGCCACGGCGCAGACCTTGATTCGCCAGTTCAGCCACCACCGCTTCCGCTTGTGCCACGGTACGAACGAACGGGATCATGATCTCGACGTTCTTCAGCCCCATCACGTTACGCACGCGTTTGACTGCTTCACATTCCAGCGCAAAACAGGCTTTGAAGTCCGGCGACACGTAACGACCCGCACCGCGGAAGCCCAGCATCGGGTTCTCTTCTTCCGGCTCATAACGCTCGCCACCGACCAGATTGGCGTACTCGTTGGATTTAAAATCGGACAGGCGGACGATCACGCGCTTCGGCGAGAATGCGGCTGCCAGCGTCGCGATTCCTTCCGTCAGACGACCGACGTAGAACTCCACCGGATCGTCGAAGCCCTGCATCAGCGTCTTGATCTCACGTTGCACCTCAGGGGCTTGCTGGTCGAATTCCAGCAGCGCACGCGGGTGCACGCCAATCATGCGGTTGATGATGAATTCCAGACGCGCCAGACCGACGCCATCGTTTGGCAGGCAGGCAAAATCAAACGCGCGGTCAGGGTTGCCCACGTTCATCATGATTTTCAGCGGCAGTGTCGGCATTTCATCAATCTGTGAACTCTTCACGGAGAAGTCCAGCAGATCCTGATACACGTAGCCCGTGTCGCCTTCCGCACAGGAGACAGTCACTTTCTGCCCCTTGCGTAAATGCTCGGTCGCATCACCGCAGCCTACGACGGCCGGAATGCCCAGTTCGCGGGCGATAATCGCCGCGTGACAGGTACGACCGCCGCGATTGGTGACAATCGCCGCCGCTTTCTTCATGATCGGTTCCCAGTCCGGGTCGGTCATGTCGGTCACCAGCACATCGCCTGCATTGATCAGGTGCATCTCGCTGATGTCCTGAATCACTTTCACTTCGCCCGCGCCAATGCGGTGGCCGATCGCACGGCCTTCCACCAGCACCGTACCGCTGGCCGGCAGGTGGTAACGCTCCATCACCTGACCATTGGAACGAACCGTTTCCGGGCGCGCCTGCACAATATAAAGCTTGCCGGTGTGGCCATCTTTCGCCCACTCGATGTCCATCGGACGACCGTAGTGTTTCTCAATCAGTAGAGCCTGACTCGCCAGTGCCTGCACTTCATCATCCGTCAGGCTGAAACGCGTCGTTTGTTCTGCCGGCACATCTTCAATCCGCACCTGCTTGCCATGTTCCTGGCTCGCGGCATACACCATACGGATTTTTTTCGATCCCATATTACGGCGCACAATCGCAGGTTTGTTGTTCTGCAATGTCGGCTTGTGAACATAGAACTCGTCAGGGTTCACAGCCCCCTGCACCACCATTTCACCCAAACCGTAAGCCGACGTAATGAACACCACCTGATCAAAACCGGATTCGGTATCAATGGTAAACATCACGCCCGCAGAGGCCAGATCGGACCGCACCATGCGCTGCACGCCCGCTGACAGCGCCACGCCACGGTGGTCATACCCCTGATGTACGCGATAGGAGATCGCACGATCGTTAAACAGCGATGCAAATACGTGCTTCACAGCCACCATCACCGCATCAATGCCCTGCACATTCAGGAAGGTTTCCTGCTGACCGGCAAAGGACGCATCCGGCATATCTTCTGCCGTAGCGGAAGAACGCACGGCAAACGAGGCGTCTTTCTCACCGTCGGCCAGTTGCTGGTAGGCGTCACTGATTGCCTTCTCCAGCTCGGGCTGGAATGGCGTATCAATAATCCACTGGCGGATCTGCGTACCGGCGCTCGCCAGTTGACTCAGATCGTCAATGTCGGTGCGATCGAGCAGCTCATAAATGCGCTGGTTAATCCCGCTTTGATTAAGAAAATCATTAAACGCCTGCGCCGTTGTCGCAAAGCCGTTGGGAACGGCTACGCCCAATTCTGAAAGGTTGGTGATCATTTCACCCAGAGAGGCATTCTTGCCTCCCACCCTTTCAACGTCGTGCATACCGAGCTGGTTATACCAAAGGACATTACGCAAATCAGGGCCGTTATTGGACATCGAAAATAATCCTTTCTGCATACAATTAGGGTATGGAAGAGTTCGGTTGAGAATCGCCTCAACGCAATCAGGTTAGCATAGCGTTTTGATGAACATGGACAGGTGAATCGATCAACCTATGAAAAAAAACTGATTTCACGGCGAATGATTGCTTAACGCGGTAAAAATCCAATATCGTATAAGATTAGTATTCTTTATCATGAAGATAATGAAATAGCGTTTTAATAAAAGTATTCTTGAAAAGCAATTTTTGACGAGGTTAACGTGTTCGAGTTGTCGGAAATATCAACAGGGGGTTATGTGGAAAGAAGCGTATTTTATGTCTCGGACGGTACGGCCATTACGGCAGAAGTGCTGGGCCATGCGGTGCTGTCCCAGTTCCCCGTGAACACGGTTAGCTATACCTTACCTTTCGTGGAAAGTGAAGCGCGCGCCAAAGCCGTGTGCGAGCAAATCAATACGTTGTATCAGCAAACCGGTGTGCGTCCGCTGGTATTTTACTCCATCGTCACACCGACCGTACGTAACATTATTACCAGCAGCGAAGGGTTTTGCCAGGACATCGTACAGGCGCTGGTTGCCCCCTTGCAGGAAGAATTGAACACGCCGCCGACACCGATTGCCAATCGCACTCACGGTTTGACGGCCAATAACCTGAGCAAATACGACGCCCGTATCGCCGCCATCGACTATACGCTAGCGCACGATGACGGCATCTCGCTACGCAACCTCGATCAGGCACAGGTTATTCTGCTGGGCGTGTCGCGCTGCGGTAAAACGCCGACCAGCCTGTATCTGGCGATGCAATTCGGCATTCGCGCCGCCAACTATCCTTTTATTGCCGATGATATGGATAACCTGCGCCTGCCCGACGCGTTGAAACCTTTCCAACACAAGCTATTCGGGCTCACCATTGATGCCGAACGGCTGGCGGCCATTCGGGAAGAGCGCCGGGGCAACAGCCGCTATGCGTCGCTGCGCCAGTGCCGCATGGAACTCAGTGAAGTGGAAGCGCTATTTCGCAAACACCAGATTAAATATCTCAATACCACTAATTATTCCGTTGAGGAAATTTCCGCCAAAATCATCGACATTCTCGGCATGAGTCGAAGAATGTACTAGTACATGATAGATTTTTTATCCTGATGCGGTTGTAATGTGCGCCAGTTCGTTTATTGTGTGCTCCATCACTTCCCGGCATTTCGCCGCTGCGAAGCAACCTTTTAGTCGGAAACATAGCCTGAAAACGCTGCCTGAACACACAGTTATGTCCATACATCTCGGTGACGGCAGGTTTTCGGCTTGACCGTATTCAGAGATAAAACATGCTGCAAACAGATGAACTGCGGAGCGCGCGCATCGAGAGTCTGGTTACGCCTCAAACGTTACTTGCCAGACTCCCAATTACCCCTGCCGTTGCCGAAAATGTCACCTCGTCACGCCAAAAAATTGAAGCCATTCTAACTGGTCAAGATCCCCGCCTGCTCGTCGTGGTTGGCCCTTGTTCGATCCATGACACCGACAGCGCGTTAGATTATGCACGCCGTCTGGCTGCGCTACGCACGCAGTATCAGGATCGACTGGAAATCGTCATGCGCACCTATTTTGAAAAACCGCGCACGGTGGTGGGTTGGAAGGGACTCATCTCCGATCCCGCCCTCAATGGAACGTTTCAGGTGAATGAAGGGCTGGAAATTGCGCGCCGCCTGCTGCTGGACGTCAATCAGCTTGGCTTGCCGACCGCGACAGAATTCCTCGATATGGTCACCGGCCAATATATTGCCGATTTGATTAGCTGGGGGGCGATAGGTGCGAGAACCACCGAAAGCCAGATCCACCGGGAAATGGCTTCTGCGCTGTCCTGCCCTGTCGGCTTCAAGAACGGGACGGACGGTAATACACGCATCGCCGTCGATGCCATTCGTGCCGCTCGCGCCCAGCACATGTTTCTCTCGCCGGATAAGCAGGGCTTCATGTCGGTCTATAAAACGCAGGGCAACCCGTTCGGCCACATTATTATGCGTGGCGGGAAAAAACCGAACTACCACGCGGAAGATATCGCTGCGGCCTGCGCTCACCTGCGTGAATTCTCTCTGCCCGAACATCTGGTGATCGATTTCAGTCATGCCAACTGTCAGAAACAACATCGCCGCCAGCTCGACGTAGCCGATGATATCTGCCAGCAAATTCGCACCGGTTCACGCGCCATCGCGGGCATCATGGCGGAAAGTTTCTTAATCGAAGGCAATCAGCCGGCGATCAATCCTCTGGCATTGACGTATGGACAATCCATTACCGATCCTTGCCTGAGCTGGCAGGACACCGAAACGCTGCTGGCTCGTCTGGCGGACGCCGTCGACAGTCGTTTTTAATTCGATATACGCTGGCACACTCACCTTCTCCGGTCGTGTGCCAGCGGTTTTCCCGCCGCTTATCCCACACTCTCGCAGCACGTAAATACCTCTTACGATTCCTCTTATTCCACTTATTAAGAAAACTTCACTTGAGGTTGCGTTTTTGTTACATGAAAATGATTCTCATTCATTGCTATGATTAATACGACAACGATTAAGGGAACGAACGAGATGCAGACGTCCATTTACCAACAATACCTCCAGGCGAAAGTTGAACATCCGCGTAAATACGCCCGCGATTTGGCTGCGCAACTCGGCATCAGCGAAGCGGAACTGACCCACGCCCGTGTCGGACACGATGCGCAGCGCCTGCAAGGTGATGCCAAAGTTTGGTTAAGCGCACTGGAGCAGGTTGGTAATACCAAGTCGATCACACGTAACGAATACGCCGTGCATGAGCATACCGGTTACTATCAGAACCAGACGCTGGATGGACATGCCGGTCTTATCCTCAACCCGCGCGAGCTGGATCTGCGTTTGTTCCTTTCTCAGTGGGCCTCCGCCTTTGCGCTGCGTGAAAATACCGCACGCGGTGAGCGTCAGAGCATTCAATTTTTCGATCATCAGGGTGATGCCATTCTGAAGGTCTACACGACCGACACCACGGACATGGCCGCCTGGCAGCTATTTGTTGAGAAATTTACCAGCAGCGAAAATCCAGCCTTGGCACTTCGTCCAGCAAACAGCGCGCCAGTTGAGCAGGTCGTTGCCCATAATCCTCAGCTTGAAGCGGAATGGCGTGCGATGACGGACGTGCATGATTTCTTCATTCTGCTCAAGCGCCATAACCTGACGCGCCAGCAGGCGTTTAACTCGGTCGCTGACGATTTGGCTTACCGTGTAGAGAACGATGCGCTGTCGCAGATTCTGTTTGCCGCGCGTGAAGATCAGAACGAGATCATGGTATTCGTCGGTAACCGTGGCTGTGTGCAAATCTTCACCGGTACGCTTGAGCGTGTAGAGCGTATGGAGCAACATGCAGAGTGGATTAACATCTTTAATAAAGATTTCACCCTGCACCTGATCGAAGGCGCGATCGCTGAAAGCTGGATCACGCGTAAACCAACAGCCGACGGCATTGTGACCAGCCTCGAACTCTATGCAGCAGACGGCTCTCAAATTGCACAACTCTTTGGGCAACGTACCGAAGGCACGCCGGAACAGCAGCAGTGGCGCGACCAGATCGATGCCCTGAAACCGTACAAGGATCTCGCCGCATGAAAAACTGGCTATTCCCCCTGCTATTGACACTCCCGCTGGGTGTGTCTGCTGCCGAGCGTATCGTTTCTATCGGCGGCGACGTCACGGAAATCATCTATGCGCTGGGCGCGGAGAAAGATCTGGTTGCGCGTGATAGCACCAGTCTGCACCCGGAAGCCGTGAAGAAACTGCCTGACGTGGGCTACATGCGCCACCTCAATGCGGAAGGTATTCTGGCCATGAAACCGTCTCTGGTTCTCGCCAGCGATCTGTCACAGCCATCACTCATCCTGCAGCAGGTGGCGGACAGCGGCACAAAAGTGGTTCATGTCACCGCCGAGCCATCGCTGGATGCGGTGCCGAAGAAAATCGGGGCCATCGCTCAGACGCTAGGGAAAGACGCAGAAGGTAAAAAACTGACGGAAACCTATCAGCAGCAACTGGCGGCAGTCAAAACCTCACCGCTGCCGGTTAACGTGCTGTTCGTTCTCAGCCACGGCGGCATGACCGCACTGGCTGCGGGTAAAAATAGCCCGCCAGACACGATTATCCGCAGTGCCGGATTAAAAAATGCCATGCAAAACGTTGAGCGCTACCAGCCATTGTCACAGGAAGGCGTGATTGCCAGTGCGCCGGATCTGATTCTGATATCCAGTCAGGGGCTAAAAACGTTGGGTGGTGAAGCACAGGTCTGGAAATTACCCGGTTTGGCATTGACGCCTGCGGGTAAAAACAAGCGCCTGTTAGTGGTCGATGACATGGCGATACTGGGCTTCACGCTCGAAACGCCAGCGCTGATGGCAACGCTGCGTCAGACAGCCGAAGCGATCAAATGACGTCACGCTTTCACCCGCGCACGTGGTTGATCGCACTGCTGTTACTGATGGTGGCACTGATGGTCGGTGCCGCCAACATGGGCGCGCTGACCCTATCGCTCAAGATGTTATGGAAAACGCCGCTTGACGATCCAATCTGGCATATCTGGTTGAATATCCGCGTACCCCGTGTGCTGCTGGCGATCCTCGTCGGCGGCGCGTTGGCTTGCTCTGGCGCGATTATGCAGGGGTTATTTCGCAATCCGCTCGCTGATCCCGGCCTGCTTGGGATCAGCAGCGGTGCCGCACTCTGCGTCGCGCTAACCATTGTGCTGCCGCTTGGCCTTCCTCCACTGCTGGCGCTTTACAGCCCGATGTTTGCCGCTTTCGCGGGTAGCCTGGCAATTACGGCGATTATTTTCATCCTCAGCCGCTCCGAACAGGGTGGATTAACGCGATTATTGCTGGCAGGCATCGCGCTCAATGCACTGTGCCTTGCCCTCATCGGCGTGTTGACCTACATCAGTACCGATCAGCAACTGCGCCAGTTCTCACTGTGGGGAATGGGGAGCCTTGGACAGGCACAGTGGCCCATGCTGCTGGTTGCCAGCACGTTGGTCATCCCTGCCACAATCGCCACGTTATACTACGCGCACCGTCTGAACGTGTTGCAATTAGGGGACGAAGAGGCGCACTACCTTGGTGTTAATGTGAAACGCACCAAGTACACGCTACTGCTGCTCAGTTCGCTGTTGGTTGGCGTAGCAGTGGCGGTCAGCGGCGTGATCGGATTTATCGGGCTTATCATTCCACACCTGATGCGCATGCATCTGGGTGCCGACCATCGCTGGCTCATTCCCGGTTCTATCCTCGGTGGTGCCTGTCTGCTGTTGTTTGCCGATACGCTGGCGCGTACGCTGCTTTCTCCGGCAGAAATGCCCGTTGGGTTGTTAAGCAGCCTGATTGGCGGACCGTATTTCTTATGGCTGATCGTTCAGCATAAAGGGCGGGGCAATGACTGACTCAGCACACGATCGGACGTTAGTCGCACGCCATCTGCGCTTTCAGGCCAACGGCCGTTATCTGACGGACGACGTTTCTCTGGAACTCCACAGTGGGGAAATCGTCGCAATCATCGGCCCTAACGGCGCAGGGAAGTCTACCCTGCTCCGCTTATTGACCGGTTATTTAACGCCAGATGAAGGCGAGTGCCTGTTAGCCGGACAGCCTTTCTCACACTGGCAACCCGGCGCGCTCGCCAAAACGCGTGCGGTGATGCGCCAGCATAGCGGCATGGCGTTTGCGTTTAGCGTGCGGGATGTTGTTGCGATGGGGCGTTCCCCCCACGGTCGCTACCCGAAAAATGACGATGTGATTCAGCAGGTCATGGCGCAAACGGGCTGTCTGGAACTGGCGACGCGCGACTATCGTCAGCTTTCCGGCGGGGAACAGCAGCGCGTGCAACTGGCTCGTGTGCTGGCACAGCTGTGGCATCCAGAACCGACGCCGGGCTGGTTGTTCCTTGATGAACCCACGTCGGCGCTGGATCTGTATCATCAACAGCACCTCTTGCGGCTGCTCAAGCAGCTTACGCGCGAACAGCCGTTATCCGTATGCTGCGTTCTGCACGACCTGAATCTGGCGGCGTTGTATGCCGACCGCATTCTGCTCTTGCACGAAGGGAAGCTGGTCGCACAAGGCACGCCTGCACAGGTGTTACAGGCAGACACATTGACCCACTGGTATCGCGCCGATCTCAGCGTCGGTTCACACCCTGACTACACCATTCCGCAGGTTTATCTGCGGCAATAGCCAAGTCCCCTGCTCCGGCTCAGCTGGAGCAGGAAATTTCCAGATGTTTGCCCCACTCTGGCGGTAACGCCGCCAAGTCGTTCTTCTCCGGCTGTTCGTCAAACGGTTGGCACAGCGTCTGATGCAGACGCGCCAGCACGCTGATGTCGTCGTTTTCCGCCCGTTCAATCGCCATTTGCGCCAGATAATTACGCAGAATATATTTCGGGTTCGTCGCATTCATCAGCCGACGGCGTTCCTCATCGCCCTGTTCTTCCTGCATCAGCCTCTGGCGGTAGGTCGCAAACCAGCTATCGAACGCTGTCCTGTCGATGAACTCATCACGGAGTGGCGAGCGCGATGCCTGCTTTTCGCTATCGGCCAGCAGGCGGAACGTGCGGGTGTAATCGCTGCCTTCCTGCTGCATCAGGCGCAACAGCCCGACCAGCACGTCATTATCTTCCGCGCTCGCGGTAAACAAGCCCAGCTTGGCGCGCATCAGCGTGCCATAGTGCTGCATCAGCGCCGGTTCATAGCGGGCAAGCGCGCGCTCCAGCGTGTCAGTGTCCATCAGCCCCGACAGCGCCTGCGCCAGACGATGTAGATTCCACAGTCCCACGGCGGGCTGATTGTCAAACGCGTAGCGCCCGCGATGGTCGGAGTGATTGCAAATGAAACCGGGTTGATACGCATCTAAAAAACCATAAGGGCCGTAATCGATGGTCAGTCCCAGAATCGACATGTTGTCCGTATTCATTACACCGTGCGCAAACCCGACAGCCTGCCAATGTGTAATCAGTCGAGCGGTGCGTTCTACTACATCGCCGAACCACAGTTCATAGCGCCGCTCGTCGTTCTCCCACTGCGGCCAGTGGCGAGCGATCACATACTCCGCCAGCTGACGTACTTTTTCCGGCTCACGGCGATAGTAGAAATGCTCAAAATGACCGAAGCGCACATGGCTTTCCGCCACGCGCAGCAGCATTGCGCCCTTTTCTTCCTGCTCACGCTGCACCGGATGTGTGCTGGTGACAATCGTCAGCGCCCGCGTGGAGGGAATCCCCAGATGATGCATGGCTTCCGAGGCCAGAAATTCACGTATCGCCGAGCGCAGCACGGCGCGACCGTCTCCCATGCGCGAATACGGCGTCAGCCCCGCACCTTTGAGATGCCAGTCCATACTGCGGCCATCCGGCAGCTGTTGTTCTCCCAGCAGGATGCCGCGCCCGTCCCCCAGTTGACCAGCCCACATGCCAAACTGATGGCCGCTATAAACCTGCGCCAGCGGCTCCATTCCCGGCAGCAAACGTTCGCCGCTCCAGACAGCATTATGTTCTGGCGTAAACCAGTCGGAAGACAGCCCAAGCTCCGCGGCCAATCCCTCGCTGTGATAAAGCAGGCGAGCGCCATGCAGCGGCGTAGGCTGCAGCGCGGTGTAGAACCCCGGCAACTGGTGAAAATAGTGATTATTGAATAACGGTGTTTGCTGCATCCTGTCTCCCTAATACCACTCTGTTCAAGTGAAGAGAGCCACGCGCTCATCACACAACGACTCATGGGTAAGCAGAAAGTGTAGAGGGATGGTAATGAAATTAACACGGAGGAAACGCAGGGGTATTATTTCCCTTACGTTTCCTTGTCATCGATGCGTTGAGAAAAACAGGACGTCTAACGCAAACTCTGCGCCAGCCAAGCGGCCAGTTCCTGCAATTCATTTTGCTGTTCGGGGAAAGCGGTAGTCAGTGCCTGACACGCTGCCGCCAAGGCTTCTGGACGATATGCCGTTCCCTGCAAGGCGGAGGCAAGTGCTTCTAACGGTGCGGGGTTCAGGCTATCGGTATAAATCTGCGCGCGGACGATCACGCCGCGTTCCACATCAAAATGTAATTCAACCCCGCCCCAGGTAAAGCGGTTATCAAGTAAATGCGAGAAATCCGGAGCCTGACCGAAGTTCCATTCCCAGCTACTTTGACGCGCAAACTGTTCGCTGAATCCCGGCAAATCTGGGTAGGCGGAAGGCGAGATGATTTCTGGTTCGCACTGTTCGCCAAAATAATCAAAGAAGGCCTGCGTCACCGCCTGACTAATAACCTGATGATCGACAGAAGGTAGCAATTCCACCAGATTGGCGACACGGGAACGCACGGACGTAATCCCTTTTGCCTGTAGCTTCTTAACATCCGGGTTCAAATAGTCCGCTAAGCGGCTGAGATCGGCGTTCAGCAGCAGCGTGCCGTGATGGAACCCACGATCTTTGGTTTCGCGATAGGCAGAACCGGACACCTTGCGCACGCCGTCCACGGTTTCGACCACCAGATCGTTACGGCCCGAGGCGCTAGCCTTTAACCCCAGCGAACTAAGCGCATCCAGAACAATCTGCGTTGAAACACTTTTATCGTATTCCGGCTTACCCGCCATGAAGGTAAAGCAGGTATTGCCAAGATCGTGGAACACCGCCCCACCGCCGCTGCTGCGCCGTGCCAGCTTGATGCCATCCTCTTCCATCCGCCGCGTATTGCACTCTTTCCACGGGTTTTGGGCTCGACCAATAACCACGGTTTCCGCATTGCGCCACAAAAATAGCACTCGCTGCGTGGTGGGCATCTGGCGAAAGATGCACTCCTCAACGGCCAGATTAAACCAGGGATCGTAAGAGTCAGAGATGAGTAAACGCAGAGAGGACATAAGCGGATAGCTCCATGCTGTCAACAAAACACAATAAGGGAGGAAAATTAGATGCGGCGGGCCTGCCAGTACGCCCGTTTCCAGTACACGTTATCCAGCGACGAGCGGATTACGCCCTGACTGGTGGAGGCATGAATAAACTGGTCGTCTTTATCATAAATGCCGACGTGCAACCCACTGCTACCGCTGCCGGTTTTGAAAAAGACCAAATCACCGGGTAACAGGTTTTCACGGTCAACGCGTTCACCCAGTTCGGTTTGTGCTTCCGTGGTGCGCGGCAACTGCATGCCAAACCTATCGCGGAACGTCAGGTAGACGAAGCCGGAACAATCGACACCGTTACGATCCAGCCCGCCATAGCGATACGGCGTTCTGTACCATTGCCCCAGTTGATCGTTTAGCTGCACCATCACCATAATCGAATCGCTCAGACGGGCATTCGGCGGCGGATTATTATGCCGACTACTGCTACAGCCGACCAAAATCAGGCTGGCGAGGATCAAAGCGTGTCGTAAACGTATCATGCGCGATTACCATAAAACCGCCGAGGCCATAGTCCTCTAGCGTTTGAAAATGCTAGGTATTGGATTAATTTAGCGTTTAATCGGGGTAGCTGGCAAGTAAAGGCGATTTTTCCTATTTTCTGACGACGCCATTTTCTCACAGCGCTAGGCGCTGCGCGTGATTATCCAGTTTCTGCCATCAACCACGTGCCGCTGAAACGCGACACCAAATACAGGAGACAGAACCTCCGGCAGCATGACCTCCGCCGTCTCGCCTTGCGCCACCAGAGTGCCTTCTGACAACAGCCACACGCGATCCGCATGATGGGCGCTGTGGTTCAGATCGTGTGCGCAAACCATGACGGCGATACCCAAACGACAGAGTTCATTCAGTAACGCATCCAGTGCCACCTGCTGAGCCACATCTAAGCTGTTGGTCGGTTCGTCCAGCAGCAGCAAACGCGCATGCGGATTGATCGTCGGCCAAATCTGCAACAGTGCCGCCACCAGCCGAACGCGCTGCCACTCGCCTCCCGACAGCTGAGTGAGCGGGCGCGCCAGCTTATCGGTTAACATCAGACGTTCCGCCAGAAAATGCACTACCTTTTCGACCGCGTCTTCCTGAGCCAGCGGCGGTTGATGCCGTTGCCAGTACTGAAATACCGGCATCAGCGCCAGCGGCGGTTGTTGCTGTGCCAGATAGGCGCGTCGCACAGCCAGATCCGCTGCCGTATACTGCGACAGCGGCGTGCCGGCCAGATAGACCTCGCCTTCTCCCACCAGCAAACCCGCGGCTCTTGCCAGCAACGTGCTCTTTCCGGCCCCGTTCGGGCCGATGATATGCAGCAGCTCACCGCGACGGCACTCCGCATTCGTCGGCGACAAACGCGGCGAGGCACCTGCCTGCCGCAGCTGCAATACCGGGGAAGTCTGCTGCGTCACTTATTTTGCCAGCGCCTCTTCGATCGCTTTCACGATGGTGTCATGGTCAGGTGCCATATCCGGCGCAAAACGATCAATCACACGTCCTTCACGATCCACCAGGAATTTTTCGAAATTCCACAGAATATCTTCCGGATTTTTAGGCTTACGGCCTTTATTGACCAAACGCGCAAAAAAGTCACTTTTCCAGGTCCCGTTGGCTTCCGGCTGCTCGCGAATCAACCGTTGGTACAGCGGGTGACGGTTCTCGCCATTGACTTCAATCTTGCTGAACATCGGGAACTGCACGCCAAACGTCCCACGGCAGAATTCCTGAATTTCTGCTTCCGAGCCCGGCTCCTGTCCTGCAAATTCATTGGAGGGGAATCCCAGCACGACCAGACCTTTGTCGCGATAAGTTTCGTAGAGCTTTTCCAACGCATCGTATTGTTTAGTCAGGCCGCATTGAGAGGCGACGTTAACGACTAAAGCCACCTGCCCTTTAAACGCCTCAAACGTTGTCGCTTTCCCATCAATGGTGGTCAGCGGAATAGCATAGATTTCAGTGCTCATCGTTTTGCTCCCTTCAGTGATAAAACAAGAATTGATAAACAAAAGTGGATAGAACAAGACATATCGCTACAGTCGATTACGTAACAGTAGCCAGATAAACCATGGCGATCCCAGCGTAGCGGTAACCACGCCTATCGGCAACTCGGCTGAACTCAGCGCAACACGCGCAACGGTATCCGCCAGCAGCAGAACACCGCCACCAGCTAGCGCACATCCCGTCAATAAATAGCGCTGATCGGTCAGCCCGCACAGCCGCAACATGTGTGGGATCACCAAACCAATAAACGCGATGATGCCGGCCAGCGCTACGCTCAACCCGACCTGTACGCCCATCACCAGCACAAGAATCGTGCGCCAGCGATAGACCGGAATGCCCAACTGACGCGCCTGAATCTCACCGAGCGTCAACCCGTTCAGTACCGCGCCCTGGCGACTCAGCCACAGCAGCAGCGGCAAGAGCGTCAGCATCAGCCAGCCGTGTCGCCAGTCAATGCCGCTGAAACCGCCCATCATCCAGTACATCAGTTGGCGTAAGTCGAGGCTGGTACTGAAATAGACGGCCCAGGTCATCACCGCGCTACAGATAATCCCGAGCGCAATGCCGATGAGTAATAAGCGGGTGTTGGAAATATGACGACGGGCAAAATGGAGTAACAGAAAGGTAATCAGCAGCGCGCCAGCAATGGCACTCAGGCTTAACATCCAGACAGGCAGCAATCCCTGTCCCAGCAGTACTGCCAGCACTAAGGCCACGCCTGCGCCGTTGGCGACGCCCAGCAGCCCCGGTTCTGCCAGCGGATTATCAAAGACGGCCTGCATCACGGTGCCCGACATCGCCAGACTCGCCCCCACCAGCATCACGGCCAGCGTTCTGGGCAAACGCAACTGCCAGACAAAGAGCTGCTGAGCGTCATCCAACCAGGCCGTCGGCCAAATCCAGCGCTCCCCCGCGCACAGGCTGACCACCAGCGTAAGCACGAGAAACGCCAACAGCAGTATCAGACTCCGGCGATCGCGTCTGCACTGCTGTTGTTTTAGCTGGCTGTAATGGGGTAACTGCGTCGCATGCTTTAGCGGGATATCACCCGGCGATAATGGCTGCATTGTTCACCGTAACAAGGAATCCAGCGCGATAAAAAAGCGCAGTTAAGATAACGTATTGTCACGTATGTTAAACGATTTCGCCTGCCTTACACGCTTTTTCCTTGTTACCGCGACGCAATCAAAATGAATGCGCCATTACTTGGTACTGCATACCGCAATATAGTTAAGCTGGTTTCGATTACGGCGGAAGGTATGAAACATGTTGAAGAACATGCTGCGATTTTCTTTTTTCAGCGCATTTTTTACGATGCGTGCCGCTCCCGCTACGCCTTCATCATAAATCAGCCCTTGTGGCGTCAGCAGCGTCATTGCGCCGTTATCGTAGCTGACCTTGCTAAAACCACATTCCTGAAACAGCGTCACCCAGCGCTCACGCAGCATCGGCTGAGCATGCACATTGATCGTTTTGTGCATCTGTTCCACCGCCTGCAAGGCCCCGGTATCCTTCTCGGAAAGCAGCATGATGTCATGGGTAATCAGGCGGCCACCCGGTTTCAGCACGCGATAATATTCGGCAATAATGCGGCTCTTGGCCTTGTCGGCATACATCGTCAGCATGGCCTCATTAATCACCACGTCGAAGTGATTATCGGGAAACGGCAGCTCCAGCGCATTCGCCTGCATAATCGTGACCTGCGATGCCAGGCCGTTCGCTGCAACATTCTCCTGCGCCTTCTGTAGCGCCACTTTATCCATATCCGCGCCAATGACCTGACAGCCAAAACGACGCGCAATCTCCATCGCCGTAGTCCCCATATTGCAGGCAACTTCCAATACGACGCTGTCCTGCCGGAACCCAGCCTGACTGAGCAGCCATTCAGTTGCCTTTCTGCCGCCGGGGCGCAGACGTTTTTTCCCCAATCGGGCTAAAAATTTATGTCCTGCTTCATGATCGCTCATACTCTGTTCCCTCCGATTCAGCTCGCCGTGATTTTGCTTGCTGAATTCATGCAAGTGATTATTATTTTCATTTACTGGCTCGATGGTAATACCAGCCTCTGGGAGGGCAAATGACATTTGTCAAAAAAGCGCTATCGCCCGATGAATACGGTGACGTGCTGTTTCAGCATGACTGGATGCGCGGTGAACCCAGCGACGTGGTGTGTGAACTATTGGCAAAAAGCGAGCGTCTGTTTTTCCGGCAGGATGACGTTCTGTTTCGCGAAGGCGACAAAATGCAGCACTGTTTGCTGGTTGAAACGGGAAAATTGCAGGCTTTTCGCCATACCTATGGCGGAGATGAAAAGATTTTCGGGCAATTTGAACGCGGTGAATTTGTCGCCATCGCCGCGGTATTTATGGATCATGGCCGCTTCCCGATGAATATCCGCGCGCAGAGCGATGGCCACACGCTGATGATCCCACGGCAGGATATTCATCAGTTTTGTTTGCAGCGCCCAGAACTGGCACTGCGTTTGCTGAATTATCTGGGCAAGAAACTCTACTCGACGATCAACCAAATCGACTGGCTGACGTCCAGTTCCGCACCGCAGCGTCTGGCAGATTACCTGCTGCGCCAGCACCACATTCAGCAAACTCAGCAGCTGACATTACCGGTGAGCCGAGGCCAGCTCGCGACGTCATTAGGGATGCGCGGTGAAACATTGAGTCGATTGATGTCCGACTGGAAACGGCAAGGCCACATTACCTATCGGGGTCATCAAGTGGAATTGTGCGATCTGAATTATCTGAAAGTACTCGCGGCCGAAGCCCGACGGACATTCTGATCGTTCTAAGCCTTTGTCGATTCAGGCATGACGGGTGGATAGAACAATTTTGGATATACTTTTTGACAATTGTCATTCCCCCATCATCACATTATCAACTACGCTTAGCTTACATTGATGAGAATCACTCTCATTAACATAATTATCTCATGCCTATCGTGATGAGATACCGTGAGGGTAACGCTATGCTGGGCTTTTTCCGACGAACCTTATCTTTTCATGGAACACGGTCTCTTCATGGAACCCTGTCACACCATGACAGCCAACAGCCGCCACATCCGCAGGCGGACTCGCCGACAGAAACCGCTGCGCATGCTCGCTGTAGCGAGAGTGAATATTGTTTCTTTAATCACGCCGCGATGTTGCCGTTCGATCAGCTTGACGAATGTTGCTGCGGCAACGACCGGAAAGAGAAAACGCCGTCCTCATACGATTCATGACGTTTTCTCTTTTTGCGGACGCTTAAAACTTTTTGCGTGCGTTTAAAACTTAATGCTTTGACCGCGCGTCAGCCAGGCAGCGACAAACTCTGGCACTACGGTGCTGGCGGGGCCGTAAATTTTCTCATCAAATTGGCTTTCTACCTGGCTGGGCTCCAGATTCAGCTCCAGCGTGTAGGCACCGTGCGAATGGGCCTCATGAACAAAACCAGCAGCGGGATAGACATGCCCCGACGTGCCAATCGCAATAAAGTAATCGGCCTGCGACAGCGCATGGTAAATCTTGTCCATGTGCAACGGCATTTCACCAAACCACACCACATGTGGGCGTAACGGCGCGGGAAATTGACAGCAGTGGCAGCGTTCGCCAGTGGCAAGATCGTCTTTCCATTCAACGATCTGTCCACTTTGGCTACAGCGTGCTTTCAGTAACTCACCGTGCATATGAATGACGCGCTTGCTACCGGCACGTTCATGCAGGTTATCGATATTTTGCGTAATCAGCAGGAAGTTATCTTCCAGCATCGCTTCCAGATTCGCTAATGCCAGATGCGCGGCATTCGGTACAATTTCCGACTGCTGTAGCTGACGGCGACGGGCGTTATAAAATTCCTGTACCAGCTCAGGATTACGCTGAAAGCCTTCGGGCGTCGCGACATCCTCGACGCGGTGCTCTTCCCACAGGCCATCGGCTGCACGAAAGGTACGAATGCCCGATTCCGCTGAAATACCTGCGCCCGTCAGCACTACCACGCGCGGTTTTTTCACTTCGCTTGCTGCCAGATAATCACGATGGAAAATACGCGCACGAAGACGCTGCTGCCGCATACGCTTTCCCTTATGAAACCGCCCTAATCGTTGACGCGTATACATACCTTCTCCAGCTAGTTATCCATTAAGTGTAGCAACGCCGCACCACGTACACCGCCCGCATCGCCATGACGCGCTTTCTCTATACGTGGCAGTTTCGCAATCGGTAAAAGTCGTGGAGGAAGGCGCGTCGGCAGAATTTGATAAATTTCATCAAAATTCGACAGGCCGCCGCCCAACACCAGCAGGTGTGGATCGAACAGGGTCAGCAGATTGCCCAGACAGGCCGCCAGCAAATCCATAAAACGATCGACAAACTCCAGCGCTTTTTCTTCTCCGCCGCGATAGTGCCGGATGATGGTCACAGCAGGCAGCGCTTCACCATACAGATGCTCGTACAGCCATTCAAAACCGCGACCAGAAATATAGTTCTCAATGCAGCCTAATTGACCGCAGCCGCACTTCACGCGTGGAATATCCACGCCGATGATATCCAGCGCGTCGGACGGCAGGCGAAGATGGCCGAACTCACCTGCGATGCCGTTACGCCCGTCGACCGGACGTCCGTTAATCACCAGACCGCCGCCCAGCCCCGTGCCTAAAATCATACCCAGCACGACAGGATAGGAACGAAAATCCGCGTCCCAGGCTTCCGACAGCACAAAGCAGTTAGCATCGTTACTGATGCGAATCTCTCGCTGCAAACGCTGCGACAAATCCGTACGCAGCGGTTTTCCCATCGTCGCGGGCAGGTTAGCGGCGAATAGCGCACCGTCGTTACCTGTCTCCATGCCCGGTACGCCGAGACCGACTTTCCCCTGCATGCCAACCTGCGCATCGGCTTCATGCACCAGATCGACCAGCGTCGTGAGCAGGTCATCATAATTACTGTGCGGCGTCGGCACCCGCTTTTGCCACACCTTGTTCAACTCTGCGTCGAACACGCCCAGCTCAATTTTCGTGCCGCCCATGTCAAAACCGTAGTACATGACTGCTCCTTAGGGTGTGATCGCTTTCCCACACGATAGGGACTATCCCCGTCATCTCTCAAGCCGCATGTGCGTTGGCTTGGCTTACTGTCCGCTCAACACGCGGGCAGGATCAATCCGGCTGGCGCGTCGCGCCGGATACCAGCTGGCAATCAGGCTCAGCACCAGTGATGTTCCTAGTACGATCAAGACATCCGTTACATGCAGTTCAGATGGCAGGAAATCGATGAAATAGATATCGCCGGACAGCAGTTTATGGCCGATGAGGGATTCAATGCCGTGAATAATCGGCGTCAATTGCAAGGTCGCGATCACGCCAATCACAACGCCTATCACGCTACCCAGCAGCCCAGCCAATAGCCCGTACCAAATAAAGATAGCCCGAATCAGCCCGTCTGGGGCTCCCAGCGTACGCAAGACCGCGATGTCACTACTTTTGTCTTTCACCGCCATCACCAGCGTTGAAACAATATTAAAACAGGCCACGCCAATCACCAGGATCATCGCCAGATACATGATGGTTCTCACCATCTGGATGTCTCGGTACATATAACCATAGGTGCCAATCCAACTGCGAATAGTGACATAAGCCTTCGTGACTTCGCCCGCATCGCGCACCAGTTTATTGGCGGAGAACACATCGTTAGCCTTGATGGCGATCCCCGTAACGCTCTGCCCCATGTCCAGATATTGCTGGGCATCCGCCAGCGGAATCAGCGCTAAGCCGTGATCGAGCTGACCGCTTAGCTGTAAAATACCGCTGACGTGCAGCCGGATGCGTTTCGGCTGCATCAGCTTCATTTCCGGGTCGCTGTTCGGGATCATCACCGTGACCCAGTCGCCTTCCACCACATTCAGCGCCTTTGCCACGCCCTGACCAATGATGACCTGCTGTTCGCCCGCGCGGAACCGCTGCCAGGCATCATTCAGTACATATTTTGGCAGTGCACTGAGGCGTGTTTCCTGCTGTGGATCGACGCCTTTTACCTGAATCGCCTGAAGTTTGGCACCGTTTTCCAGCAAACCAGTGAAATTGATGTAAGGTGCCGCGGCAGCAACACCAGGCACCTGTTCGATTTTCGGAAGAATGTCCTGCCAGCCGTCGAAAGGCTGATTAACCGGGGCGATCTCGCCGTGCGGAACCACGGCCAAAATGCGGTTGTTCAGCTCGCGCTCAAAGCCATTCATCGCGCTCAGGCCGAGAATCAACACCGCTACGCCGAGGGCAATCCCGAGCGTCGAAATGACCGAAATCAGCGAAACCATGCCGCCACGCCGACGGCCGCGGCTAAAGCGCAGGCCAATCAGCAACGAGAGCGGAGGAAATCTCATTGCCGCGCTCCCATCAGGGTCAGTTCCTTCTGCAACTGACCGTCACGCATTTCCAGTTGACGGTTCAGTCGGCTAGCCAGTTGCAGGTCATGTGTCACCACCAGAAAGGCGGTACCCTGCCGGACGTTCAGCTCTCCCAGCAGTTCAAAAATGGTGTCTGTCGTACGCTGATCGAGGTTACCGGTTGGCTCATCCGCCAGCACCAGCGACGGACTGTTAACCAGCGCTCTGGCAATGGCGACACGCTGCCGTTCACCACCGGACAGCTCCGATGAACGGTGGTGGCTGCGTGCTTCCAGCCCAACAGCCGCCAGCATCTCACGAGCTTTATCCTGAGCCTGTGACGTCGGTACTTTGCCAATCAGCAACGGCATTGCGACGTTTTCCAACGCGGTAAAATCCGGCAGCAGATGATGGAACTGATAAATAAAGCCCAGCTCGCGATTGCGTAAATCCGATTTTGCCGCCGCTGAGAGCGTATTCAGCGGCTGACCTTTAAAGATAACCTCACCTGACGTCGGCGTATCCAATCCGCCCAGCACATGCAGCAATGTACTTTTGCCCGAACCAGAACTCCCAACGATGGCCATCATCTCGCCGCTGTTCATTTCAAATGAGACATCGCGTAACACGTCGGTAGACAGCTTGCCGTCCTGATAGCGCTTCGACAGGTTAGTACACTGCAATAACGGTAAATCACTCATAACGTAAAGCCTCAGCGGGTTGAACGGCGGCAGCGCGCCATGACGGGTAAAGTGTTGATAAGAGGGCAATGACCATCGCAGAAATGGCGATTGTCACGACCTGCATGGGATCAATATCTACAGGCAACGCGGCACCATCCAGCAATACGCCCAGTATCGGCATCAGCGTATTCAGTTGGCTGGCCAATAGCGTCCCCAGCACTGCCCCTAACAGCGCGCCAATAACGCCAGCGCTCCCCCCTTGCACCATAAACACCGCCATAATCTGGCGTTGAGTCAGCCCCTGCGTTTGCAGAATGGCGACTTCTCCCTGTTTTTCCATCACCAGTAAACCCAGCGAGGTAATAATATTGAACGCGGCCACCGCGACGATCAGGCTGAGCAACAGCCCCATCATATTTTTTTCCATGCGCACGGCCTGAAACAGCTCGCCTTTACGCTCACGCCAGTCTTTCCAGACCGTGCCTTCCGGCAGCGTTTGCGTACTCAGCGTATCGACCGACAGCGGCTTTTCCAGCCACAAACGCCAGCCGGTAATGTGGTTCGCCGGATAGCGCATCAGCCGTGAAGCATCCTGCTGGTTAACTAACAACTGGTAGCTATCGACTTCGCTGTTCGCGGCAAAGGTGCCGGCAACGGTAAAGATACGCTGGCTGGGGATACGCCCCATCGGCGTCAGTTGGCTGGCACTCGTGACCATCATACGAATTTGATCGCCGGCTTTAACGCCCAGCTGTGCGGCCAGTGTCTCGCCCAAAATGGCCTGATACTGACCGGATTGCAGTTGCTGCTGTTTGACGTTAACCAAATAGCGTGACAGCGGCTCCTGTTCGTCAGGATCAATACCTAACATCACGCCCACGGCGACGCTGCGGGCGCTTTGCAGCACCACATCGCCCGTCGTCAGCGGCGCAACGCGCGTTACGCCTTCCAGCGAGTTTAAGGAGGAAGCGGGAATCAACGCCGGGTTCAGCGAACCTTGCGGCGTAGAGATGATAGCCTGGGGCATCACGCCCAAAATATTGCCTTCCAGTTCGCGCTCGAAGCCATTCATCACGGAAAGCACGGTGACCAGCGCCATCACGCCCAGCGTGATGCCAATGGCGGATAACCAGGAGACAAACCGGCCGAAGCGGTCTGATGCACGCCCGCGCATGTAACGCAGGCCAATAAATAAAGCGACAGGTTGATACATGAAATCCGTCTGGATAAGGTTGCCAAAGCAAAGTGATCAAGGATAATAAAGGGTAGTACTGCTTTATGGAACCCTAACACCCTCACTCTACGGCTTTTTCTTATTCCTGGCCGGATGCAGGGAGGCGAGACCCGATAATCAGATGATGCCTGAAAATTACCGTTATTCGCTGCCGCCCAAAGCGGGTGAGCAGCGCCTGCTGGGCCAGTTAACCGGTGCTGCCTGCGCCGTTGAATGTGCAGAAATCATTGAACGCCACGCCGGGCTGGTGGTGCTTATCGCGCCGGATATGCAAAACGCTCTGCGATTGCGTGATGAGATTCAGCAATTTACCGACCAGCACGTCACCACCCTGCCTGACTGGGAAACGCTGCCCTACGATAGTTTTTCTCCGCATCAGGAAATCATTTCGACCCGCCTTTCCACGCTCTATCAATTGCCCAATATGACGCGCGGCGTCCTGATTCTGCCGGTCAACACGCTGATGCAGCGCGTTTGTCCGCACAGTTTCCTGCACGGCCATGCGCTGGTGTTGAAAAAAGGCCAGCGTCTATCGCGTGATAAGCTCCGTTCGCAGTTGGAGCAGGCGGGCTACCGCAGCGTCGATCAGGTCATGGAACATGGTGAATATGCCACGCGCGGCGCGCTGCTGGATCTGTTCCCGATGGGGAGCGAAGAGCCCTACCGTATCGATTTCTTTGACGACGAGATCGATAGCCTGCGTCTGTTTGATGTGGATACACAGCGCACGCTGAACGAAGTGCCGCACATTAATCTGCTGCCCGCCCACGAGTTCCCGACTGACAAAACCGCCATCGAACTTTTCCGCAGCCAGTGGCGCGAGCAGTTTGAGGTGCGACGCGATGCCGAGCACATTTATCAGCAGGTCAGCAAAGGCGTCTGGCCCACCGGGATCGAATACTGGCAGCCGTTATTCTTCAACGAACCGCTGCCGTCGCTGTTCAGCTATTTCCCGAACAACACGCTGATCGTCAACACCGGTAATATCGAACAGAGCGCCGAGCGCTTCTGGCAGGATATTCAGCAACGCTTTGAAAGCCGCCGTGTCGATCCGATGCGTCCACTGCTGCCATCAGATTCACTCTGGCTGCGTGTAGACGGTCTGTTCACGGAGCTGAAAGCGTGGCCGCGCGTGCAGTTGAGAACCGATACGCTGCCGGAAAAAGCCGCCAACGTGAATCTGGCCTATCTGCCGCTGCCGGAGTTGGCGATTCAGCATCAGCAGAAATCCCCGCTGGATGCGCTGCGCCGTTTTATCGAACAGTTTGAAGGCCAGATCATTTTCTCCGTCGAGAGCGAAGGCCGTCGTGAAACGCTGCAAGAGCTGCTGGCGCGTATCAAACTGAACCCGACGCTCATCAGCACGCTGGAGCAGGCTCAGGATCGTGGCACTTATCTGATCATCGGTGCCAGCGAACACGGTTTTATCGACACGCTGCGTCAGCGCGCGTTGATCTGCGAAAGCGATTTACTGGGTGAGCGCGTCAGTCGCCGCCGTCAGGATAATCGCCGCACGATCAATACCGATACGCTGATCCGCAATCTGGCAGAACTGCGGCCAGGACAGCCCGTCGTTCATCTCGAACACGGCGTTGGCCGCTATGCCGGGCTGACTACGCTAGAAGCCGGTGGCATCAAGGCCGAATACCTGATTTTAACCTATGCAGGCGAAGACAAGCTGTACGTTCCCGTTTCCTCGCTGCATTTGATCAGCCGCTATGCGGGCGGTGCCGATGAGAATGCGCCGCTGCATAAACTGGGTGGTGATGCCTGGTCACGCGCGCGACAAAAAGCGGCAGAAAGGGTGCGCGATGTCGCCGCCGAGCTGCTGGATATTTATGCCCAGCGCGCGGCGAAAAGCGGTTTTGCGTTTAAGCATGATAAAACGCAGTACCAGCTTTTCTGCGAAAGTTTCCCCTTCGAAACGACGCCCGATCAGGCGCAGGCCATCAACGCCGTGCTGAGCGACATGTGCCGACCGCTGGCGATGGATCGTCTGGTGTGTGGCGATGTCGGCTTTGGGAAAACCGAAGTGGCGATGCGCGCCGCGTTTCTGGCAGTTGAAAACCATAAGCAGGTTGCCGTTCTGGTGCCAACAACGCTGTTGGCACAGCAGCATTTTGACAACTTCCGCGATCGCTTTGCTAACTGGCCGGTGAAGATCGAAATGATCTCCCGCTTCCGCAGCGCCCGTGAGCAAACTCAGGTGCTGGAGGAAACGCAGGAAGGCAAAGTCGATATTCTGATCGGTACCCATAAGCTGTTACAGAGCGACGTACGCTGGCGCGACTTAGGGTTGCTGATTGTGGACGAAGAACACCGTTTCGGCGTGCGCCATAAAGAGCGCATCAAAGCGATGCGGGCGGATGTCGATATCCTGACGCTGACCGCTACGCCGATTCCACGTACGCTCAACATGGCGATGAGCGGGATGCGCGATCTGTCGATCATCGCTACCCCACCTGCTCGCCGTCTGGCGGTAAAAACGTTCGTGCGTGAATATGACAATCTGGTGGTGCGCGAAGCGATTCTGCGTGAAATTCTGCGCGGCGGACAGGTGTATTACCTCTATAACGACGTCGAAAATATCGAGAAAGCCACCCAGCGGCTGGCAGAGCTGGTGCCGGAAGCGCGCATCGCGATCGGCCACGGCCAGATGCGCGAACGCGAACTGGAACGGGTCATGAACGACTTCCATCACCAGCGTTTTAACGTGCTGGTGTGTACCACGATCATCGAAACGGGGATCGATATTCCAAGCGCCAATACCATTATCATTGAGCGTGCCGATCATTTCGGGCTGGCACAGCTGCACCAGTTACGGGGTCGCGTGGGGCGTTCCCACCATCAGGCTTACGCTTACCTGCTGACGCCGAATCCTAAAGCGATGAGCACCGATGCGCAGAAGCGTCTGGAAGCCATCGCCTCATTGGAAGACCTCGGTGCTGGTTTTGCGTTGGCAACGCACGATTTGGAAATCCGTGGCGCAGGCGAACTGCTCGGGGACGATCAGAGTGGACAGATGACCAGCGTCGGTTTCTCGCTGTATATGGAACTGTTGGAAAGCGCCGTCGATGCCTTGAAAGCAGGTCGGGAGCCATCGCTGGAAGATCTGATCAACAGCCAGACTGACGTCGAACTGCGTTTGCCTGCCCTGCTGCCCGATGATTTCATCCCTGACGTCAATACGCGCCTGTCGCTATACAAACGTATTGCCAGCGCGAAAACCACTGCCGAGCTGGATGAGCTGAAGGTCGAACTGATCGATCGCTTCGGTCTCCTTCCTGATGCAAGCCGCTATCTGTTGCAGATTGCTGCTCTGCGTCAGCAGGCACAGGCGCTGGGTATTCGCCGTATAGAAGGGAATGAAAAAGGGGGATTTATCGAATTCAGCGAGCAAAACCGCGTCGATCCGTCCCACCTTATCGGCCTGTTACAGCGCGATCCGGGCACCTACCGTCTTGATGGCCCAACCCGCCTGAAATTCATGAAGGATTTGAGCGACCGTCCGCAACGCATCGAGTTTATCGGCTCACTGCTGGGGAACATGGCGCAACATACGCTGGCGGCGTAACTCGTTTTCACCACAGTAAACGGGAACCTTCGGGTTCCCGTGAGGTTGCTAACAAAATCCGTAGAGCGGGAGTAACGGATAGATCGTAAAGACGCTGCAAGTACGTCCATGTAGCCATCCATGACGCAAACGCTTTACTCTTCTATTCCGTTACTCCCGTTTTCATTCGGTAAATAGGTTTGTCAACAGTCTGACAGGAATCTGCGGGTTCCAACCTCGTCAGCAAACATGCCTCTTTCACTTCATCCGCCTTTACAAGCACTGCCGTAACGCAGTAAAGTCGCCACCTTTTTTTATGGCATGGGGCACGACGATGTTTATCGGTTTTGACTACGGTACAGCCAACTGTTCAGTCGCGGTTATGGATGAAGGTACGCCACGGCTCCTGTCGCTGGAAAATGGCTCGCCTTATCTTTCTTCCCTGCTGTGCGCGCCCGTGCGCGAAGCGGTTAGCGAGTGGTTATGGCGACACCATCAGGTCAATGCCGAGGGTGAGAATGCACTGCTGCTAAAGCGCGCCATCAGCTACAACCGCGAGGAAGATATTCGCGTGCAGGCGGATAGCGTGAAATTCGGACGTGATGCGTTGCGCCACTATATGGATGACCCGGAAGAGACGTGGTTCGTTAAATCACCAAAGTCCTTCCTCGGTGCCGTCGGGCTGAAAGCGCAGCAAATTGCGATGTTTGAAGATCTGGTCTGCTCCATGATGCTGCATATCCGCACGCAGGCGGAAAGTCAGCTTGACCAGTCTATTCGTCAGGCCGTCATCGGCCGCCCGATTAACTTTCAAAGCATCGGCGGCGAAGAAGCCAACCAGCAGGCGCAAGGCATTTTAGACCGTGCGGCACATCGTGCCGGGTTTGAAGATGTCGTCTTCCAGTTTGAACCTGTCGCCGCCGGGCTGGATTTCGAATCCACGCTGACGAAAGAAACGCGCGTGCTGGTCGTGGATATCGGCGGCGGCACCACCGACTGCTCCATGCTACTGATGGGCCCAGAGTGGCATAAGCAGCAAGAACGTTCGCAAAGCCTGTTAGGGCACAGCGGCTGTCGCGTTGGCGGTAATGATCTGGACATCATGCTCGCATTCAAACAACTGATGCCGCTGCTTGGTATGAATAGCGAGACAGAAAAAGGCATCGCCCTGCCGATCATGACCTGGTGGAATGCGGTCGCGATTAACGATATTCCGGCGCAAAAAGAGTTTTATAGCACCGCCAGCCGCGCGTTAATCAACGAAATGATCCGCGATGCCCGTCAGCCCGAGCTGGTGAAAAGACTGCTGACCGTCTGGCAACAGCGCCTGAGCTACCGTCTGATTCAACTGGCGGAAGAGAGCAAAATTGCGCTGTCCAATCAATCGGAAACGGCAGCTGATTTGCACTTTATCGAATCGGGTCTGGCAACGCGCATTCATGCTGATGAACTCAATGTCGCCATCGATAATCCGCTCATGCGTATTCAGCAGCAGGTGACGCTGGCGCTAGAAACCAGTCAAACCCGGCCGGAAGTGATCTACCTGACTGGCGGTAGCGCACGTTCTCCCCTGCTACGTCAGGCTATTCAGCAGTTGCTTCCTGACATTCCTATCGCCAGCGGCAACGATTTTGGTTCTGTTACCGCCGGACTGGCGCGCTGGGCAGAGATTATTTTCCGCCGTTAAGCCAAAGACGGGACGCCAACCACATGTCTCGTCAGGCTGTTCTTTTGATCGCTACAGTGGCTTGACTAACAACCCACGCAACAGCAATTCCAGCGCGGCAACGCCTTGTGCTAGCCGCGCATTTCCATCCTCTCCGTCCGCAATCCAGAACGCCGCTTCGGCCAAACTGCCGTAGATTAGCGATGCCAGCGCCTGTGGATCGGCGTCAGCGACCACGCCCTGTCGGATCAGATTGTCGATCAGCCGCTGCATCGACTCAACGCAATGGCGTTGTGAATCCGGCGATGCGCCCCCCAAAACCGCCCGCGCATCACGCAGCACGATGCGCTGAATCTCCGGCTCCAGCGCCATTTCCAGATAGGCGCGGCAGCGGCGACGAAAACCGTCCCAGGCATCCTCGGCGGTGTCGGAGATGACTCGCAGTCTTTCATCCATCTCGGCGTCGATTTGTTCCACCACCGCCGCCAACAGCCCTTTTTTGTCACCGAAATGGTGATAAAGCGCCCCACGAGTCAGGCTCGCCTGTGCGGTGAGATCGTCCATTGAGGTGTCGGCATAGCCGCGCTCGCTAAAGACCTTACGAGCAGTCGCCAGCAGCGTAGCGCGGGTTTCTTCCATTTCAGCACGGGTACGACGAACCATCGGCACATCCTTACATACACATCGTATGATTATTTACATTCACTCCGTATGAATATATGTTTTTATTCATACGCTATGTATGTATTGTCGCTGTGCCGCCACGTGGTGGCAAGTGGATTCACTTTGGAGAATGAGATGGTTAACCCTTATCGAGAACTTTTCGCCGCGCCCGGCACCAGAGGCTTCGCGCTGGCTGGCGTGTTGGCGCGGATCCCGCTGCCCATGACGGGCATTGGCATTATCACTATGCTGTCGCAACTGCGCGGCAGCTATGCACTGGCGGGGGCTGTCTCCGCCACTTTTGTGTTGACCTACGCACTGCTGTCACCGCAGACCTCCCGTCTGGTCGATCGCCACGGGCAAGGCCGCGTACTGCCGATAGCAACCACTGTCAGCACGATCGGCATGCTGCTTCTGCTCGCCAGCACCTGGTGGCAAGCCCCTGACTGGAGCTTATTCATCGGTGCCTTGCTAGCCGGTTTCATGCCCAGCATGTCCGCGATGGTTAGAGCACGCTGGACGGCAATCTATCGCGGCCAGCCTCGTTTGCAGACCGCCTACTCACTGGAAACCGTGCTCGATGAAGTCACGTTTATCGCCGGGCCACCACTGGCTGTCGGGCTGTCGGTCGCGGTGTTTCCTCAGGCTGGCCCACTAGCCGCGGCGCTCTTGCTGATTATTGGCGTGTTTGCGCTGGTGACACAACGCGGCACCGAACCACCAGTAGAAATGCGGGATGTCCGCACGGATCGTTCAGGGTCGGTGATCAAACAAGCAAACGTGCGTTTGCTGGCGCTGCTGATGGTCGCGATGGGCGTTATCGTCGGCACCGTGGATATCGTCAGCGTCGCCTTCGCTGAACAACGTGGTCAGCCGGCCGCGGCCAGTCTGGTGTTGTCGGCTTATGCAGTCGGTTCATGCCTGGCCGGGCTGGTGTTCGGCGCTCTCAAACTGCGAACCGCATTGCACCTGTTGTTATTGCTGGGCGGTTTAGCAACGGCAGCAACCACGTTGCCTCTGCTGCTGGTTGGCAGCATTCCGGCGCTGGCTACGGCCGTGCTGATCGCCGGGCTGTTCTTCGCCCCCACCATGATCGTGGCGATGTCGCTAGTGGAACGTCTGGTTCCTGAGCATCGCCTGACCGAGGGCATGACCTGGCTGCTGGCGGGGCTGAATGTCGGCGTGGCGCTGGGCGCAGCGGTATCAGGCTACGTTGTTGATGGCAGCGGTGCCCGAGCCGGATTTGCCGTTGCGCTATGCGCTGGCGTATTAGTGCTGCTGGTTGCGCTGTGGGGATACCAACGCCTACGGAGGACGCCTTCTCCTCTTCCCCATACCGTTTGACGGTTACACATCGCCTGCTTTCCCCTGTTAAGGACTGAACCATGAACACGTCTTCCTCTATCCCTATCGGTGCTGCTGCACAGCATTCCTGGCTGGCCGTTGTCGCCGTCGGCCTTGCAACCTTCTCTGTCGTCACGACGGAAATGCTTCCGGTCGGCTTGCTAACACCGATTGCCGATACGCTACATACTTCTACCGGAACCGCCGGCCTGATGATTTCACTCCCCGCGCTGCTGGCTGCGCTATTCGCCCCGCTGGTGGAGATCGCCTCCGCGCTGTATGTCAGTGTTTTTAATATTGGCATCGCGCTCGGATCGTGGGTCGGTGGTCAAGCCGTAGATAGTTCAGGCCCGATCGCGACACTTTGGCTGGCGGGGGGATTCGCTGCGACCGCCTTGCTGCTATCCCTTAGCATGAAGCTAACCGAAAGCAGGGAGAGCCTATAAGCAGAAAGAACAGAGAATGAAAAAACCGCGAGCACCTTCTTCAGGTGTCTCGCGGTTTTTAGAGAGGTGTCAGCGCAAACCGTAGACGTTAGAAGTCAGTTAACTCTGCTGATTCAGGATTAATTGCCCGTTTCGGTCTACTGGAATTTGTGAACCAGGATCGCGATCCATGCGGATTTTACCCTGCTGGTCGCCGATTTTATAGGTGACATCATAACCCAAAACTTTCTGTGATTTGTCGTACACCGTCTGACAGCGCTGTTGCTGCGTCGTGTACGTATCATTTTCCTGCATACCGCTTTGTACACGGTTGCCGGCATAACCACCTGCCAACGCGCCCGCTACCGTCGCGATATCTTTACCGCGTCCGCCACCAATCTGGTGACCCAGAACACCACCCGCGACAGCACCCAGCACCGATCCAGCAATCTGGTTTTCATCCTGTACCGGACGACGATGCGTCACACTCACGTTACGGCACTCCTGACGAGGCGTTTTAACCGTTTCTTTAATTGGTGTTGCTGTTAGCACCTGTGCAAACTGAGGTTTAGAGGAAAATACATCCATACTCGCCACCGCCGCCACACCCAATGCAGCAGCCACACCAATACCTACACCCGCTAACATTGATTTGTTCACAGGATACCTCCCGAATCTATTCTCACGCATTCCCCACCTGCAATCCTGCCGTAAATCTTGTTTTACGCCAGCTCGCGTTTAACGCGATGAATCCGGTGGTTCCTTCTGAATATCAGCATTCAGAATTTTTGGCGTGCGTGCTACGCCATCTGTAAACAGTGGAAAGTCTGCACAATGTTTCGCACTCTCGCAATAAGACTAATTGACCAAAAGTGTCAGATTCGTAACATAAAAGCGTCATTTGGGAATTATCTTAACTGGAATTGGTAATAGGACGATATTTTATACTGCCATATCAGCAAAGTAGCCTATCGCGCTACGGCTCAGAAACAGGCGATTGTGAGTAGATTGACGGAAAAAGAGGGCTACTGAGTAAGAATAAGATGACCGCTGGCAGAAAAGAATACGGGCATGAAATTGCGTTCATGCCCGTATCAGAAAGAGGTCAGCAAAGATCGATTAATGCAGCTTCAGACGCGGGCGAATCACCCGGTTGATCCCACCGACCAGCATCATCAGGCCTGTTTTAACATAGCCATGCAGAGCAACCTGGTGCATGCGGTACAGGGAGATATACACGAAACGTGCAATCCGTCCTTCTACCATTACGGAGCCCCGCATCAGGTTCCCCATCAGGCTGCCAACCGTACTGAATTTAGACAGCGAAACCAGCGAACCGTGATCTTTATAGACGTAAGGCTTCAGCGTTTGCCCGTTCAGCAATGCGATGATATTGCTGTGGCAACGTGATGCCATCTGGTGAGCGGCCTGCGCGCGCGGTGGTACAAAACCGCCGCCTTCCTGCGGGCAGGAGGCGCAGTCGCCAATGGCGAAAATGTTGGGATCGCGCGTCGTCTGCAACGTCGGCTCAACCACTAACTGGTTAATCCGGTTCGTTTCCAGACCCGCAATCTCTTTCATCGCATCCGGTGCCTTGATACCCGCCGCCCAAACCATCAGATCGGCTTCGATAAATTCACCGTCCTTGGTATTCAGACCGCCACTTTCTGCGCTGGTCACCATGGTTTTCGTCAGCACACGGACGCCAATATTGTTCAGTTCCTGATGTGCAGCCGCTGAAATACGTGGCGGCAGCGCAGGCAGAATACGTTCGCCCGCTTCCACCAGCGTCACATTCAGCGTTTGGTTATCCAGTCCGTCAAAGCCGTAGCTGTGCAGCTGTTTCACCGCGTTATGCAGCTCCGCAGACAGTTCGACTCCTGTCGCGCCGCCGCCCACAATCGCGATGTTCACGCGCTCTTTTTCTTCCTGATTTGCTGTGAATTTCAGGAACAAATTCAGCATTTCATTATGGAAACGGCGGGCTTGTTTCGGGTTATCCAGAAAAATACAGTGATCTTTCACGCCCGGCGTACCGAAGTCATTTGAGGTACTGCCTAATGCCACCACCAAAATGTCATACGGGATACGACGCGCGGCAACCAGCACATCGCCTTGCTCGTCACACACTTCAGCCAGTTGAATCTGCTGCGCTTCACGATCGATATCCGTCAGCATGCCCAGTTGGAACTGGAAATAGTGATTGCGGGCGTGCGCCAGATAGCTCAGCGCATCCATATCGTCGTCCAGCGAGCCTGTCGCCACTTCATGCAGCAGCGGTTTCCACAGGTGGCTATGGTTACGATCCACCAGCGTAATCTCCGCTTTTTTCTTGCGTCCTAACTTGTGGCCCAAACTCGTTGCGAGTTCAAGCCCGCCAGCTCCCCCGCCGACAATGACAATTTTTTTGGTTGGTGATGTCAAAATGACCCCCTAAAATGTGAACCAATCGTTAATAAAGAGTAAAAAATAATATCCTTATATAACATAGGGTTCGCGTAAGTTAAGCCTGATATCTGCTGCAAGAATAGCACGCTAGGTTATTTGGTCATACCAAAATTGATATATATCAATTTATTTTGTCAGGCAGGTTTTTAGCGAGAAAATTCCATCTTTATTTCAGTGAATTAGCAGAAATCCGCGCGAAGAGAAAATGCTGAATCGTGCGCATCTGCGCCGCTGGATGAACTAAGGAAAGTAAATAAATTGCGTCATTCCTCCTGTTCCCCCTCAAATAAGGGTATCAGAAGGAACGACAGCCGCGATGAACAGGTCATCGCTAACGCAGGGTTAACCGAGCGTTTTGAAGGCTTTTATTCGCTGCAAATGGGGGGAGATGCTTTTGAATTTATGCGTCTGAATATCATCCCAGACGATCTCGTAATACGCTCCCAACGTCTGCGCGCTACGCTGACTATCGAGCATTTCATCCTGACGGGAAAGCATCACCATGCAGCGATCGCGGTTCTTTTCACGAAAGTTCGCCACGCACTTCGTGGCGATATCCAGATACTCTTCTGGGCGATCGATTTTCCCGCTCATATTTTCCTGCGGGAAAAGGTTAGGATTAACGATGACTTGTCGTATATCACACAGGAAACCGACGCGTTCGGCCCAGAAGCCCCCCAACCCCACGCCACAGATCAGCGGACGATCGTCATCAGACTGCTGAATCGTCTTATCCACCTGCTTTAGCAGATGTTGCATATCATGACGCGGATGCAACGTGCTGTAGCTAATCAATCGTACATCTTCATCAATAAACTGAAGCTGCAAGACCTTTTCATGGTTGCCGGGGCTGGTCGAGTCAAAACCGTGTAAATAGATAATCATCTTTCATCCTCACCGCAGACTAAGTTGCCTATTTCTCGCCATTTTTATACCCGTCATACTTCAAGCTGCTTGTGCGTTGGCTTCCCTTACTCACCCCAGTCACTTACCTAAGTAAGCTCCTGGGGATTCGCGCAGTTGCCGCCTTCACGCAACTCGAATTATTTAGTGTATATGCGCCTGCCAGCGCTCGCTGAGCAATGTGAGCGCCTGATTCGCCTGCTTCCAGCGTGGCGAATCCAGCAGTTCCCGACGAGAAAACGAACCCTGATGATATAAGCGCATCAGTTGATCCGCTTTGACCGGGGACAGGTTATCCAGCACGCTGACCGCCCCTTCACGATGATTGCAAACCAGAATCATGTCACATCCTGCCTGCAACGCCGCCTGCGCCCGCTCGGGATAACTGCCCATCACAGCGGCACCTTCCATCGAGAGATCGTCGGAGAAAATGATGCCATCAAAACCCAGCTCTTCACGCAACACCGTTTTGAGCCAATAGGGCGAACCACTGGCTGGATGCGGATCGGCCTCCGTATAAATCACGTGGGCAGGCATGATGGCATCCAACTGCTGGCGCTGGATCAGTTCTTTAAAAATTAGCATGTCGTGTGCGCGAATTTCTGCAAGCGGACGCGGATCGCGCGGGGTTTCTTTATGTGAATCGGCGCTGACCGCACCGTGGCCGGGGAAGTGCTTACCCGTGACCTTCATACCCGCGCTATGCATACCGCGAATAAAACTCTGCGCTACGGCCAGCGCCGTCTCTGGATTGGCATGGAATGAACGCTCACCAATCGCCGCGCTCTGGTGGCCGATATCCAGCACTGGCGCAAAGCTAATATCGATATCCATGGCGATCATTTCTGCCGCCATCAGCCAGCCACCCTCTTCCGCCAAACGCAGGGCTTCTGACTCGCTGTTTAATGCCGCGAACGCCTGCGCGGCAGGCAGACGAGTAAACCCGTCACGAAAACGCTGAACCCGTCCGCCTTCCTGATCCACGGACACTACAAGGCGTTCGCGCGACGCCGCGCGGATTTGACGCACCAATTCACGTAACTGCGCCGCATCATGAAAATTACGGGTAAACAGAATCACGCCGCCAACCAGCGGATGTTCCAGCACTTCACGATCTTCTGCATCCAGCTCATAGCTGGCAACGTCTAACATTACCGGACCCACAAAAACCTCATTCTTTAGAGTGTACTGCTTAATGAAATGATCTTTACCACACAAGTCATACCGTCAGCCTGGCTATAGCCGATGGCACGACTATAGCCAATGATATTGTTGTAACCGATGATAGAGCGCGGGAATTTCCGCTAAAAATTCAGGGTTCTTCGTTTGCTGCCAGCGAACCTCAAACCACATCAATACCAGATAATCGACCCAGGGGAACCACTGCATCATCTGTTGCTGGAGGCGGCTCACGGAAAACCCTCGCCGATGTCGCTGGTAGCTCTGTAGAAAATGCGTTTGCGCCATGCTTTCCATCTGACTGGCTCGCACAATGAACGCCAGTTCAAAGGCAATATCACCATCTGAGGCATATTCCCAGTCAATCAGCATCGTTTCTTGTGGGGTAATCAGCAGATTTTCAGCATGCACATCGAGGTGGAGAGGAGCGAGCGCCAAAGGCGTGGGTAGCGCCGCACGCTGAAAATAATGGTGGGCACGCAATAACGCGGGCGAACGGCGGCGCGGATCCATCAACTGCCAGTGCTGCGCGAAGAGCACTTTGAGATCGAGAGGATGACCGCTACGCGGCTGGCGATGAAGCTGAGACAACAGGCGGGCCACTTCGCCATTAGCCAGCATCATCAGGAACTCATCAGCGGTGGCAATCCGCCCCGGTACCCACTCGACGATCAGCCAGCCGTCACGCCACAGTCGCGGCCGTGGCGCAAGACCTATCGCCGACATCTGCCGCAGCAAGGCGAATTCGCGCTGGCGATCGACGCCCATTTTCCGCTCGATTGGCGACTGTCGACGCGCAAGCCATTCGATGTCCGGCCCACGGATACGCCAGCTTTTACTACTCAGTCCACCAACCAGTTCAAAGCGAATATCCGCCATCTCCACAGCTGGGAAATGTTTCTGGATCGTCGCAGTCAGCTGCTGCTGGATGCCTGCCTGCTTAATGCTGAACGGCGCCATTACCTGACCACACAATTTCACCGGTCTGCACCAGCATCAGTTGCATGTCGAGCTGCGGCGATTTCACATCACCACTGACGTCGCTGTACAGCACATACTGCGCGCTGACATAACGTGCCAGACCAATCGCTTTGCTACGCGATCCTAAACTGTCATCAACCGACAGACCCAGCGTTTGTTTCGCGGCAGCCAACTGCTCGCGCGGCACCAGCGTAAATGCTTTACCGGAGGATAACGCGCTGTACAACGCCCCTGTTGCTTTCGCTATCGGCAGTGAGCCGTTGGTGTTATTTTTCACGCTATCCACCAGCAGGATGCTGCCCGGCGTGACGCCATCGGCTTTCAGCATTTGCGCCACCAGCGGATTAATGCTGGCTTCCCAGTTCAACGTCTGGATTTTTGGCGGTTGCGGTACAGATTCCCCCGGCGGCGGCGTTGGCGTAGTCGGCACTTGCGGCTCAACGGGCTCAATCGTCGCAGGCGGTTCGGTCGGTTCCGGCGGATGGCTGGGGCACCCTGTTAGTACCAATGTCGCCAGCATCACCCCTAGATACTTTTTCATATATTCTCTCTCTGCACACCATTACAAAAACAGATGAAGACGAACCTGACGCGCATTGGGACTGCTGCGCGTGGAAAAAACCGTCATTTCCGTCTGTGGCGGGATTTCAATGGACTGCACCTCTTCAAAAGGCAGCACATCCAGCCCGTTTTCATCATACCAATAGAAACGGTAATGCACGGTCACCGCGTGTGAAGCGTCGTTGCTGACGGCGGAAGACGCGCGCAGCCGGCCATTTTCTGAATCCAGCGACGGGTTCCCCGCGGTAATACCGGCCGATAACACAGGTGCATCTAGTACCAGCGTTTGCCGTTCATTGATGGTCAGTACTTTTGGCGCGCTACAGCCAGCCAGCAGCCCAACCATCAAACACGCGGACAGAAAAAGCATCGGGTTACGCATGATGTTCTCGCATGATGGTTTTCTCGCACGACAGTCGACCCATGACTATCGAACCTGGTTCTATAGGGTCTGGTTTTATAAGATCTAGTTCGCCAGCAAAGGCCCTAATGCGCGACCACCCAGCAAATGCATATGGATGTGATAAACCTCCTGCCCGCCGTGTCGGTTGCAGTTAATGATCAGGCGATAGCCGTCTTCTGCAATACCTTCCTGCTGCGCAATTTTACCCGCGACCGTCACCATACGTCCCAGTGCCGCCTCATGCTCGGGAGCCGTGTCGTTAACGGTCGGGATCAAGACGTTCGGGATGATCAGGATATGGGTTGGCGTGCGAGGCGCGATGTCACGGAAGGCGGTGACCAGTTCATCCTGATACACGATATCGGCAGGAATTTCCCGGCGGATGATTTTACTAAAAATGGTTTCTTCAGCCATGATTGATTTCCTTGTTAAAGCTGGCGTTGAACGACGTTATGTAGGCAGTATGAGTGACATATTCCATTTCTTTCAACCTTCTTCGTCTATTTCTGGTGCGGGTGGTCAAAATACGACTCCCAGTAAAAACCAGAAATACGCCCGCCTTCTCCCGAAAACAGCGACGCTACCGCCGCTACGATAAGGATTTCGCATCATCCATCGAAAATTCGTGTGTGCGCCTTCCCATCAACCGAATGACCGCTGCGTTCTCACCAGCATCAGCAACAGGATGCAGACCAACAGAGCCGCAACCAGGTTGTAGAGCATTCCCGCCACAAAGGCTGAAACGTATTGGCCCGCTTGTGCAACTGCGTCATCGCCTGTCGCCAGTGCAGTACCAAACAGAATACCCACCACGGCCACACCCAGCGCCGCCCCAACCTGCTGAACCGTCGAGATCACGCCCGATGCCATACCCGCCTGAACCTCATCCACAAACCCTAACACCAGATTCAACAGCGGCGTCATGATGAAGCCCTGGCCTGCCCCGACCACCACCAGCACAGGGATCAGCCGAACGGCCACCAGATCGGCCCCCGCTAGCTGCACCTGCATAATCAACAGGCCGATCGAGACAGCATAAACCAGCGCCCCCGCGACGATAGCAACCGTGCCCCAGCGGGCAACCAGACGTGGTGCAGCCAGCGATGCCAGAACGAAACCCACGCTGCACGGCGCGAAAATACTTCCTGCAAGGAAAGGATCAAGCCCCAGCCCTGTTTGCACCAGCAAAGCAAAGCACAGGAAAAATGAGCTGGATGTGGAATACACCAGTAGCACCAGCAACACACCCAGCAGGAAACGGCGCTGTAGGAGCAGACGCATATCCACCAGCGGAAGATGCCCCGACCGCTGTCGACGTTCCTGCTGACGGTAAAACAGCGCTAACAAGAGCGTTGCGGTGGCCAACATCCACAGGCTCCATGCTGGCCACCCTTGTCCCGGTCCTTCAATCAGCGGCACCAGCAGCAGCGTCAGCCCAACGCTGACCAACGCCACACCCATCCAGTCCAGCGAAGGGCGCTGCGGCGTCCGGGACTCAGGAATAAATCGTGCAGCCGCGATAGCCAACAGGCCAATGGGTACATTGATAAGAAAGATACTGCGCCAGCCCAACCCGAACAGATTGGCATGCACCAGCCATCCCCCCAGTATCTGACCCGCGATAGCGGCGAGCCCCAGCGTCATGCCCAGAAGACCGAAGGCACGGCGACTATCGTCACCGTCGAAATTGACGCGGATAGAGGCATAAACCTGTGGAAACAGTAAAGCGGCCGCCAGTCCCTGCAAAATGCGAGCACCGATCAGAAACCCCGCACTGGGCGCTAAACCACACAGCGCAGAGGCGAGCGTAAACCCGGCCATGCCCACCACAAACAGCCGGCGTCGGCCAAATACATCCCCCAGCCGCCCGCCCGTAATCAGCAGTACGCCGAAAGCCAGTTCATAACCCGCTACGATGAAACCAATTTGCGCGAAGCTAGCGCCCAGATCGGCCTGCATGCTGGGAATCGCGACATTGACCACGAACAGGTCGAAGATAGTGACAAAACCGGCCATCAGCAGCACAGAGAGGCCAAGCCATGGCGGGCTGTTGACGGCTGGCGCAGGCAATGCCGACGCGCGATAATTTGAGTTCATCTTGTGTCTCCTTGCATATCGAGAAGTTGCGTATCGAAAATAATGACGCCGCCATTCTCAAATCCTTTTTAAACAATTACAATTTAACCACTTATGCTATTACTAAAAGCAATGCGGTAAACGATGCGAACATTGGAAAGAACTCGCCACGATCTGGCTGCATTTTTGCGCGCGCGCCGTGAACGGGTGTCACCCGCCGACGTGGGCTTGCCTAGCGGAGGAAGACGGCGCACGCCGGGTTTAAGACGCGAAGAAGTGGCGGCATTGGCTGGCGTTGGCCTGACGTGGTACACCTGGCTCGAACAGGGACGTGATATCGGTGTGTCGGCAGCATTTCTGGACAGCCTGGCACGGGTGCTAAAACTCGATGCCGCTGAACGCCGCCATCTGTTCCTGCTGGCACATGAGCGACCGCCTGCCGAACCGGGTAAGACGTGGTGCGTCGTGCCGCCGCTGGTACGGCGTCTAATGCACGATCTGGCTCCGCATCCGGCCTATATCCTCAACCTGCGCTGGGATGTGTTGACCTTCAATGAACCGGCGAATCAGCTTTTCAGCTTCGACGCCCATCCTCCAGAAAGACGTAATCTACTCTGGCTCTTGTTCACCGACCCGTTACTGCATGAGCGATTCATCGGCTGGGAGCAACAGGCTCCACAGATGCTGTCGAGTTTTCGCCGCGATTTCGCACGCGCGACGCAGGAAGCAGACATTCATGAACTGGTGGACGAGCTGGAACGGGTATCGCCAGATTTCAAAACGTGGTGGCGGCAGCATGAGGTACACGCTCCGTGCAGCGGCGTGCGGCAACTGATGATCGACGGCAAGGCTGAAGCTTTCGAACATACTTCGCTAACCATCGATGAAGATCGCCATCTGCGTCTGGTGGTTTACGCCCGGCAGTCTCAGGAAGAGGGATAAGGCGGTTCTGACCATAAAAAAAGGGGCCTTCGCCCCTTTTTACCACTCCCCAACAACACATCAGTGGTTACGGATGTAGTCGTCCATGTCGGTTTTCAGATTATCGGATTTGGTACCGAAAATGGCCTGAACACCGGAACCTGCCACAACCACACCTGCTGCACCCAGTTTTTTCAGGCCTGCCTGATCAACTTTAGCCACATCGCCTACGCTAACACGCAGACGGGTGATGCACGCATCCAGGTTAGTGATGTTTTCTTTACCACCAAATGCGCTAACCAGTGCGGCAGCCATTTCAGTGCTGTCCTGTGAGGTTTGCTCAGAGGCGCTATCTTCACGGCCCGGCGTTTTCAGATTCAGTTTGGCAATCAGAACGCGGAAAATGGTGTAGTAAATCAGCGCATAGCACAGACCCACAATCGGGAACAGCCACAGGTTGCTACCGTTGCCGCTCAGTACCACGAAGTCGATCAGACCGTGAGAGAAGCTTGTGCCATCACGCATACCCAACAGGATACAGATTGGGAATGCCAGACCTGCCAGAATCGCATGGATCACATACAGAATCGGCGCAACGAACATGAAGGAGAACTCAATCGGCTCAGTGATACCCGTCAGGAACGAGGTCAGCGCCGCAGAGATCATGATGCCGCCCACTTTCGCGCGGTTCTCTGGCTTCGCTGAATGCCAGATAGCAATAGCAGCAGCTGGCAAGCCGTACATTTTAAACAAGAAACCGCCGGACAGTTTACCCGCAGTCGGGTCACCCGCGATGTAACGTGGGATATCACCGTGGAAAACCTGACCCGCCGCATTGGTGAATTCACCCACCTGCATTTGGAAAGGTACGTTCCAGATATGGTGCAGACCAAACGGTACCAGAGAACGTTCAACGACCCCATAGATACCGAATGCCAACATCGGGTTCTCATTCGCAGCCCAATGTGAAAACGTTTGGATAGCGCTACCGACCGGTGGCCATATGAAAGACAGCACAGCACCAGTAATGATCGCCGTCAGGCCAGAAATAATCGGCACAAAACGTTTACCGGCAAAGAAGCCCAGATACTCAGGCAGTTGAATGCGGTAGAAACGGTTAAACATATACGCGGCAATCGCACCGGCAATGATCCCGCCCAGAACACCGGTATCCGCCAGATGCTTCGCCGTAATCTCGGCAGCCGGCAGATTAAGAACCAGCGGCGCAATCGCGGCCATGGTTTTGACCATGATGCCATAAGCCACCACCGCCGCCAGTGCGGAAACACCGTCGTTATTAGTGAAGCCCAGGGCAACACCAATAGCAAAAATCAACGGCATGTTGGCAAACACCGAGTCACCGGCCTGTGCCATGACGCTGGAGACAATTTCAGGCAACCAGCTAAAATTGGCCGAACCGACACCCAGCAGGATACCTGCGATAGGGAGTACGGATACGGGCAGCATTAGCGACTTACCTACTTTTTGCAGGTTTGCGAATGCATTCTTGAACATAATTGAGTGTGCTCCTGAGTAATAGTGCTTTTACTTCTGATACTTCATATATGCAAAGACGGGGAGGATGGCCTTTGCGAGTTGGGGTGTCTTAGCCCCCTTTAATTTTTACGCAGAGTAAAATAAATAGCGTTCACAATGTTTGATTGCTATCACGTTTCCACAAGCCAACAGGCTGAGATCGAACAGATATTGCACTTTTCTGTGATATATCGCTAAAAAACACGTCCCCCTGAAGAGGAAAAACCTAATCAAGGGGATGATGAAGCGCTATTAATTACACGGATAAAAAAAACTCGGCTATTTTCAGCCACTATTGCGCGGCGGTCAACCGAGCCGGATCGATGTGAAACAGGCGGGAGAAGTTTTCTGTCGTGGCGGCAGCGAGGGTTTCCAACGATGTGCCTTTCAGTACAGCGAGATATTCTGCTACATCGCGTACATACGCGGGCTGGTTTTCCTGACCTCGGAACGGAACCGGCGCGAGCCAAGGGGAATCGGTCTCAATCAGCATCCGATCCAGCGGTACGTAACGCGCGACGTCACGCAGTTCTTCTGCATTGCGGAACGTGACGATCCCAGAAAACGAGATATAGAACCCCATGTCCAGCAGCGCTTTTGCCGTGATCAAATCTTCCGTAAAACAGTGCAGAACGCCGCTGCATTTCTCCGCCTGCTCGTCACGTAGAATTGCCAACGTATCTTCACGGGCAGCACGCGTATGCACGATGACCGGTTTGTTCAGGTCATTGCCTATACGAATGTGTTCGCGAAACGACGCTTGCTGCTGGGCCTTCGTCTCCTGCTGATAGAAATAGTCCAGACCCGTTTCCCCCATTGCCACCACACGGCTGGCGCTGGCTAGTTCACGCAGCTCGGCATAATCATAAGGGGCTTCCTGATTGAGCGGATGAACGCCGCAGGAAAAGGCCACGTTATCGCGCTCGCCAATTAACTCAACCATGGCACGATAGCCGGGCAGCGTTGTCGCCACCGCCAGAAGGAAGCCGACATCACGGCTTTTCGCTTTATCCAGCACATCGGAGACATCTTTATGCAATGACTCATAATCCAAACCGTCAAGATGACAGTGGGAATCCACTAACAACATGATATTTACTCAATAGTAATTAAACAGAAAAAGGGGGGATGTCGCGCTTAACCGATGAAGCAAGTGTGCGCTCTCCATCAAGCAGGCGTTCCGTCAGCAGCAGTTCCCGGTTCACGCCCGTGACGGTCAGCAATTTTTGCCGACAAGCCAGCCACTGCTGCAGCTCATACTGCAAATGTGCGGAAGGTTCGCGTGCCAGACGCTCAACCAGTTCGATCTGATCCTGATTCACTAAATGCTCATTCGCACCCTGCTGCCATTTCATGGCGTCCAGCAGTAGCGCAGCCAACCAATGAATACGAATATCCGCATCGTCATGATTTAGCTGTGATATCAATGAGAGCTGATCTCGCGAAGTCAGCGCGGCAGAAAACGCCTGACACAGCGCGCTACGCTGTTTCCAACGCTCTGGCTGCAATAACGCCTCGGCGGCTAGCGGCGCACCCGATTGTAATCTCAATGCCGTGCGCAATGCCTTGCTGTCATGGCGATGGCGAGCATTCAGCCACAGCACGCTCTGCGTCTCATTTGGGACATCAAGATAATGATACAAACAACGGCTGCGCAAAGTAGCCAATAACCGGGCTGGTTCACGGCAGCCAAATAAAAAGAAGGTATTCTGCGGCGGTTCTTCCAGCGTTTTCAGCAGTGCATTGGCGGCAGCCTCTGTCAGTTGCTCAGCGGCAGCCAGCCAGATCACTTTTGCTCCGCCTTGTCGGGAGTGTTGATACACTTTTTCCACGACGTCACGCACGGGATCGACGCCCAGGCTTTGCTTGCCTTTCTCTGGGCTCAGCACATGCCAGTCTGGATGCGTTCCTGCGGTCATCAGGTTACAAGAGTGACACTTGCCGCAGCTTTTCATCCCATCAGGCTGCTGGCAGATCAGCCAACGGCTCAGCGCATAAATCAGCGACTCATCGCCCATGCCCGGCAGCGCATGCAGCAACACCGCATGATGCCCCCTGCCCGCCTGATATTGGCCGATAAGTTGCCGATAGGATGCATTCAGCCACGGATACCAATCCATCAGCTCTGCCCCCGCGCAACAGGCTGCAACCCTTGTTGCTGCAACCATTGCTGTAACGTCGCCTGAATATCCGCACTAACGGCATCAATAGGCTGTGAGGCATCGATCGTCAGGATGCTGTCATCCTCCGCCGCCAGTTCCTGATAGCGGGAACGGGTGCGATCAAAGAAAGCCAGCGACTCCTGCTCAATCCGATCCAGCTCGCCGCGCTGGCGCGCACGTTGTAAGCCAATGGCTGGCGGCAGATCAAGATAGAGCGTCAGGTCAGGCCGAAAATCGCCCAGCACGGTATCGCGCAGTGAGCGGAGAAGTTGCTGATCGATCCCACGTCCACCGCCCTGATAAGCTTGTGAAGAGAGATCGTGACGATCGCCGATGACCCAGTTTCCATTCGCCAGCGCCGGTTTGATGACGTTGTCCACCAGCTGTACTCTGGCCGCGTATAACATCAGGACTTCTGCTTTGTCAGTGACCTTCTCATCGGCTATACCTTGCTTGATAAGCTCACGCAGTTTCTCTGCCAGCGGCGTACCACCTGGCTCTCGCGTGAACACTACGTCTTTCACACCATGTGACCGCAGCGTTTCCACGACGATATTGCGTGCGGTGGTCTTCCCTGCGCCTTCCAATCCTTCAATGACGATAAATTTACTGTTCATCCCGTTCCTTTAACGCTGAGCGGTATACCCTCACAGCACGATTATGGTCTGCAAGGTTAGTGGTAAAACTGTGTCCGCCTTTTCCATCTGCCACAAAATACAGGTATGACGTTTTGGCAGGATGCGCAGCCGCATCCAATGAGGCTTTCCCCGGCATCGCAATTGGCGTCGGCGGCAAGCCGGAGATGACATATGTATTGTAAGGCGTCGGCGTGTCTAATGCTTTACGGGTTATCACACCTTTATAGTCATCACCCATGCCATAAATCACTGTAGGGTCAGTCTGCAAACGCATACCAAGCCGTAGGCGATTGACAAAAACGGAGGCGACCTGAGTACGTTCTTCATTGATCGCCGTTTCTTTTTCAATGATTGACGCCATCGTCAGTAATTCGTCCGGTGTCTTATACGGTAATCCTTCTTCGCGCCCTTTCCAGACCTCATCCACCGTTTTTTTCATGCGCTGATGCGCACGCTGCAACAGGGCGATATCGCTTGTACCTGCCGTGTATAAATACGTATCAGGATAAAACCAGCCTTCCGGGTTAGGCTTATCTTTGATTTCCAACTGGGTGGCGACGTCCTGTTCGGTTTTATCGGCCAGTGAATGCTTGATATAAGGTGCTTGTTGCAGCGTGACCAGCCACTCTTTCAAGCGTGAGCCTTCGACAAAACGGATGGAAAATTGCGCTTCTCTTCCGCTGGACAGCAGCGCCAGCATCTCGCGCACGGTCATGCCCGAAGTCAGGCGATACGTACCTGCTTTGAATTTTGCCAATTCAGGTTCAAAACGCAGCAGCCACGGAAAAAATGTGTCATCAGTGATAATTTTCTGATCGAGAAGCAACGTTTCCAGCCCTTCTCTTCCCGTACCAGCCGGAAGCGTAAAGATAGTTTCCTTTTCGATAGCCAATGGAGAATCAGCAAAACGCTGCATTTTCTGCCATGCGACTAGTAATATCAGCACAACGGCAGTGATAATCAGCAAACCAATTTTCTTTTTCTTCATAAATCAACCATCTACTAGCAGTCAGGACTTAGAAATTGATAAAGCTCTCGGGAGTGATAACGCCAGAGGTGCGCCTGATTTACAGGGACGATCGGCATTAATGCATTGCAAACCAGCACTTCGTCCGCATCGGACAGTGCAATTAAGGGTTCGCTGACGATCTGTAGCTCGAAATCAGACTCTGCCAGCGAGGCAATAATATGCTGTCGAGCAACACCATCCACTCCTGACTCGGATAAATCCGGCGTATAGACCCAGTGCCCTTTACGCCAGAATAAATTCGCGGCACAGCATTCCACTAGCGTACCAGAGGTGTCAAGCACGAGGGTCTCATCGGCTGAGGTCTGGTCAAGATGCGCGCGGATCAGCACTTGTTCGAGCCGATTCAGATGCTTTATGCCCGCCAGCAGCGGATTTTTAGCTAGCGCCACAGGGCTGAGATTCAGGCTAATGCCCTGCTCACGCCAGTCGGCATAGTGCGCAGGATAGCTAACCTGCATGACGACTCGGGTCGGCTGCGTGCAGCCTTGGGCACTATAGCCACGCCCACCGGCACCCCGCGTGAGCATCACTTTCACTACGCCGTCCGCTCGTCCCAGTGCTGCCTGTTTCATTTCAGCGATCAGACTTTCCCAATCCAGCGTCGGAAATAATAAGCGCGTCGCGGCCTGTTGCAGACGCGCGACGTGTCGATCAAGCCAGACAATCTCGCCATCGCATACTCTGGCTGTCGTAAAACAGCCGTCGCCGTACTGTGTACCCCGATCGAGTACCGAAAGCTGTTCCTGTAACTGACCATTAATCCACAGCATAATAAGCTCCGCATCATTCATCGTCGCCAGCTTGCCAGCAAAGCAGCGTTGCAGACAAGCAGGCGTGTCTGATTTTACGCAGGCAAAAAAAAACCCGGAGACCGGGTTTTTTAAAACGCTATCGCAATCAAACTTTACGGAAGATCAGAGAACCGTTGGTTCCACCGAAGCCGAAAGAGTTGCAGAGTACGTATTCTAGATTGCTGACCTGACGCGCCTCATGCGGCACGAAATCCAGATCGCAGCCTTCATCTGGATTGTCCAGATTGAGCGTTGGCGGAACAGCCTGATCGCGCAGAGCAAGAATACTGAAAATAGACTCTACCGCGCCTGCCGCACCGAGCAAGTGACCCGTCATGGATTTTGTGGAGCTCACCAGCACACGGCTGGCGTCTGCACCAAATACGGATTTCACGGCCTGCGTTTCAGCTTTATCACCCGCAGGCGTAGAGGTGCCATGCGCGTTGATATAACCGATCTGGCTCGTTGACAGATCCGCGTCACGGAGCGCATTTTCCATCGCCAGCGCAGCACCAGAACCGTTCTCCGGCGGAGACGTCATATGATACGCATCGCTGCTCATGCCAAATCCAACAATTTCTGCATAGATTTTCGCACCGCGCTTTTTCGCGTGTTCATACTCTTCCAGCACCATGAGGCCAGCACCGTCACCCAGTACAAAACCGTCACGATCTTTATCCCACGGACGGCTTGCCGCCTGAGGATTGTCATTGCGCGTAGACAACGCACGGGCGGCACCGAATCCACCGACGCCCAATGGCGTACTGGCTTTTTCTGCACCACCGGCCAACATCACATCCGCATCGTTGTAAGCAATAATGCGAGCAGCCTGACCAATATTGTGCACGCCAGACGTACAGGCCGTAGCGATAGAGATGCTCGGGCCACGCAGTCCGTACATAATAGTAAGATGCCCAGCCACCATATTGACGATGGTTGACGGCACGAAGAACGGACTGATTTTACGCGGGCCACCGTTCACCAGCGCAGTATGGTTCTCTTCAATAAGACCCAGACCGCCGATGCCGGAACCAATCGCCGCACCGATACGCGGGGCGTTCTCTTCCGTTACTTCCAAACCGGAGTCCTGCATAGCCTGAACGCCAGCAGCAACACCGTATTGAATAAAGGCATCCATTTTGCGAGCTTCTTTACGCGAAATGAATTCTTCAGAATTAAAATCCTTTACTAAGCCAGCAAAACGCGTTGCGTAGGCACTAGTATCGAAATGGTCGATCAGGCTGATACCACTCTGACCGGCAAGAAGAGCACTCCAGGTAGACTCAACTGTATTGCCGACAGGAGATAACATGCCCAGTCCGGTCACAACTACTCGACGCTTAGACACGCTTATCCTCCAGGGAGGGAAAGAAAAAAGACACTGCGGGACAAAAAAACTTAGGCGGTCGAGTGACCGCCTAGATATGTTCGCTTACTGCTGGTTAGCCTGAATGAAATCAATGGCTGCTTGAACAGTCGTGATTTTTTCAGCTTCTTCGTCTGGAATCTCAGTATCAAATTCTTCTTCCAGAGCCATTACCAGCTCAACAGTGTCAAGAGAATCAGCGCCGAGGTCATCAACGAAAGAAGCATTGTTTACGACTTCTTCCTGCTTAACACCAAGCTGTTCAACGATGATTTTCTTAACGCGTTCTTCGATAGTGCTCATACTCTTAAATTTCCTATCAAAACTCGCTTTCGCGATGGTTTTCGTAGTGTATAAAATGTTTGAAAAGATGCAACAAAATCTCGGCTGGTCGAACCACGATTTTGTGCTATTTTGCGGTTATCACCGCAAATAATGCAAATAGTTTTCGAGCTTTTTAGATCATATACATGCCGCCATTGACATGCAATGTTTCGCCAGTAATGTAAGCAGCTTCATCAGAGGCTAAAAATACAACAGCACTGGCGATTTCTTTAGCATCACCGAGTCGGTTAGCTGGAACCGACGTCAAAATGCCTGCTCGCTGTTCTTCTGTCAATGCCTGAGTCATATCTGTTTCGATAAAACCAGGCGCGACAACGTTGACCGTAATACCACGAGAAGCCACTTCACGCGCGAGGGATTTACTGAATCCAATCAGTCCCGCCTTCGCTGCCGCGTAGTTAGCTTGTCCTGCATTGCCCATCGTTCCCACAACAGAACCGATGGTAATGATCCGGCCAAAACGTTTCTTCATCATGGCACGCATCACTGCTTTAGACATGCGGAATACCGACGTTAAATTGGTATCCAGAATATCGTGCCATTCATCATCTTTCATACGCATCAGCAGGTTATCACGGGTGATGCCCGCGTTATTGATAAGAATATCAATTTCCCCGAATTCTGCGCGAATTTCTGCTAATACGCTTTCTACTGATGCTGCATCAGCAACATTCAGCATATAACCTTTACCGTTCTCACCCAGCCAGCCGCTAATAGCTTCAGCACCTTTTTCGCTGGTTGCGGTACCAATGACTTTTGCCCCGCGGGCAACCAACGTCTCGGCGATGGCACGCCCAATACCACGGCTTGCACCGGTAACCAGTGCAATTTTCCCCTCAAAACTCATTGTCTTCTCCGTTCTTATTTCTCAATCGCCGCTGATAGAGAAGCAGGATCGTTCACCGCAGCTGCTGTCAGGGTATCGACGATTCGTTTGGTTAAGCCAGTCAATACTTTACCCGGCCCGACTTCTAACAGCGACTCAATGCCCTGAGAAGCCATAAATTCAACACAGTCAGTCCAGCGTACCGGGCAATGAAGCTGGCGCACCAGCGCATCGCGAATGGCTTCCGGTGTGGTTTCGATGCGTGCATCAACATTATTGACAACGGGAATGGCCGGAGAATTAAACGTCACGGATTCCAGCGCAACAGCGAGTTTCTTCGCTGCTGGCTCCATCAGCGCACAGTGTGACGGTACGCTGACAGGCAGCGGCAGCGCACGCTTCGCCCCCGCAGCTTTACACGCAGCACCAGCACGCTCAACGGCGTCTTTATTGCCAGCAATCACCACCTGACCCGGTGAATTGAAGTTTACCGGAGATACCACCTGCCCCTGCGCGGATTCTTCACACGCCTTGGCAATGGCCTCGTTATCAAGCCCGATAATGGCATACATCGCGCCCGTGCCTTCTGGCACGGCTTCCTGCATCAGTTTGCCACGCAGTTCAACCAGACGGACGGCATGTTGGAAATCCAACACACCTGCGCAAACCAGTGCGGAATATTCACCGAGGCTATGACCAGACATCAAAGCAGGTGTTTTTCCTCCCTGCTGCTGCCAGACACGCCAGATAGCAACAGAAGCGGTCAGTAATGCAGGCTGCGTCTGCCAGGTTTTATTCAACTCTTCAGCCGGCCCTTGCTGGGTAAGCTGCCACAAGTCATAACCTAACGCTTCAGAAGCCTGAGCAAACGTTTCGGTGACGATCGGGTATTCTACTGCAAGTTCAGCTAACATCCCTACCGTCTGCGATCCCTGACCGGGAAACACCATTGCAAATTGCGTCATATCACAATCCTGTTTAATTAAAAACGAACCAGCGCGGAACCCCAGGTAAAACCGCCACCGAAGGCTTCAAGCAGCACCAGTTGCCCTGGTTTAATACGCCCATCACGCACCGCTTCATCAAGCGCTGAAGGCACAGAGGCTGCGGAGGTATTACCATGACGATCTAGCGTCACAACCACCTTGTCCATCCCCATACCCAACTTTTTCGCTGTGGCGCTAATGATACGCAGGTTAGCCTGATGAGGCACCAGCCAATCTAATTCACTTTTATCCAGTTGAGCCGCTTGCAGCGTTTCTTCAACAATATGTGCCAGTTCAGTCACTGCCACTTTAAAGACTTCATTACCCGCCATCGTCAGGTAAGCAGGCGTATCCGCATGGTTACGATCCTGATGCGGCAGCGCCAGCAGTTCGCCATAACGGCCATCGGCATGCAGATGGGTAGAAAGAATCCCCGGTTGCTCTGACGGCGTTAACAGCACGGCACCCGCACCATCACCGAACAGAATCAGCGTGCCGCGATCTTCAGGATCCAATGTACGTGACAACGTATCAGAACCGATCACCAGTGCATATTTCACCGCACCACTTTTAACATATTGATCGGCAACGCTCAGCGCGTAGGTAAAACCTGCACACGCAGCGGCCAGATCGAAGGCAATCGTATCTTTGATCCCTAGCAGTTGCTGAACCTGACAGGCGGAGCTAGGGAAAGCATGGCTTGATGATGTTGTAGCAACAATCAGAAGACCGACTTCAGAAGGATCGACATTCGCCATTTCCAGCGCTTTCTGCGCGGCACGGTATCCCATGGTTGCCACGTTTTCATCCGGCGCAGCAATACGGCGCTCACGGATTCCAGTACGTGTGACGATCCATTCGTCCGTCGTTTCCACTATCTTTTCTAAATCAGCGTTCGTCCTGATTTCTTCAGGCAGGTAGCTGCCCGTTCCGATTATTTTTGTATACATGTACGCTTAGTCACTCTTGGGTAATACCGCTTCTAGACGAGCGGCAATCCGCTCGGGAAGCTGCCGCCGTACCGTCTGCATTGCCTGTTCAATAGCAACCGCAAACGCTCTCTGGTTTGCTGCACCATGGCTTTTGATTACAGTTCCCCGTAATCCTAGCAGGCATGCGCCATTATATTGATCGGGATTCAAATGACCGAAACGCTTTGATAAGCGTTTTTGTAACAAACGCCCTAGCCATTTCAACCACCAGGATCGCTTTTGTTTTTGCCCAGGGCCTGAAGCTGGAGATTTCAGCAGTGACAGGAACATCCTTACCACGCCTTCCACCGTTTTCAGTGTGACATTACCCACGAAGCCGTCACAGACCATCACATCCGTTTTACCAGTCAGCAGATCGTTGCCTTCCAGATAACCGATGTAATTGATTGATGGTGCCTCTTTTAGCTGTGCCGCTGCTTCACGGATAGTGCTTAGCCCTTTGCTTTCTTCTTCACCGATATTCAACAACGCGACCCGAGGATTTGTCAGTTCCAGCACTTCTTCTGCCATCACTGAGCCCATCACGGCAAACTGAACCAGCATCGTGCTGTCACAGTTAACATTCGCCCCCAGATCCAACACAACTGTTTTTCCGTGTTGCTGGTGAGGTAATACTGACACTAACGCAGGTCGCTCAATTCCTTCCAGTGGCTTAATCAGGAGCTTGGCTAGCCCCATAAGCGCCCCCGTGTTGCCAGCGCTCACACAGGCCTGTGCCCTACCGTCTTTAATCAACTCAAGCGCTATACGCATTGAGGTACCACGGCTCGCACGAATAGCCTGCGATGGCCTCGCATCACTAGCAATAACCGACTCCGCCGGAACAATCTCTAAGCGGGAAAGTAAATCAGAATCGACTTTGGCAAGTAATGGCGTTATTGCAGCAGGATCGCCGACTAATAACAAATTGAGAGCTGGATTAGAAGCCAGTGCCTGCAATGCAGCAGGCACTGTTACGCAGGGACCAAAATCCCCGCCCATCGCATCTAACGCCAGAGTTAGGCGTGTCAAGGTATTGCCTTGCAAATAATTCGCAAGAATTACTTAGCAATGACCTTGCGACCGCGGTAGTAACCATCCGCAGTGATGTGGTGACGCAGGTGAGTTTCGCCAGAAACTTTATCTACGGATACAGAAGCGGTAGTCAGCGCATCATGTGAACGACGCATACCACGTTTGGAACGGCTAGGTTTGTTTTGTTGTACGGCCATGGACCTTACTCCTTAATTACTTACGCTTTAAACTGGCTAATACGGCAAACGGATTTGGTTTTTCCGCCTCTGCAGGCAGTTGACCAAATACCATATCCGCTTCGGACACTTCACAGTGTTCAGAATCATGCACCGGGGCGATAGGCAACATCAGAATTATTTCATCTTCAATCATTGCCAGCAGATCGACTTCGCCAAATTCATCAACGCCGATCGGTTCATACGCTTCCGGTAACGCTTCGGCCTGCTCATCATTGACGACCGGGCTGAAACAGAATGTCGCATGGACTTGATGTTCAAACGGCTTGCTGCAACGCTGACACATCAGTGTGACCGTAACGTCAGCGTTACCGTCAATCACCGCCAGACGCTGATTATCAATATTGAAAGATAAAGAGGCCTGAACATCACTATCCACACTCACCACTGATTCGGCAACACGCTCTACTTGTTCAGCTGAATAGATACCAACGTAATCTAAACGCTTCTGAGCAGTGCGGACCGCATCAAGGGTTAAGGGTAATTTTACCTTTTGCATAGGGCGCGCATATTAACGTCGTAACGACATAGAGTCAAAGAAAAAGGCAGTGATGCACCACCTTTCACCAATATTCGCTTCCAGAGCGGCGCACAGTTTAAAATGCCTTTCATCATTACGCTACGGTTTATCAAAAAATTATGCAGCAGATTATTCTCGCCTCAACCTCACCTTATCGCCGGGCCTTGTTGGAAAAGCTGGCGATCCCCTTTATTTGCGCATCGCCAGACATCGATGAAACTCCTCATCCCGGCGAAAGCGCCGTCGATCTCGTGATCCGTCTTGCTGAAAGCAAAGCGCAAACACTGGCCGCGCACTACCCCAATCACCTGATTATCGGTTCCGATCAGGTTTGCGTTCTGGAGAACGCCATAACAGGAAAACCACATAATAAGGGTAACGCAACACGCCAGTTACAGCAGGCCAGCGGAAAGTGTGTTTCCTTCTTTACGGGTTTAGCGCTCTTCAATAGTGCAACTCAGGAAATGCAGAGCATTGCTGAGCCATTTGACGTGCATTTCCGTACGCTAACGGAAGCAGAAATTGACGGTTATCTGGAGAAAGAACAGCCGTGGAACTGCGCGGGCAGCTTTAAAAGCGAAGGATTGGGTATTACCCTCTTTGAACGACTATCCGGGCGCGATCCTAATACGCTCATTGGATTGCCATTGATCGCGCTAACGCAAATGCTACAAAAGGAAGGCGTGAATCCGCTGACGATGTAAAGTAAATCGGGATAGCCCGATGAAGCGGCTATCCCGACAGATAAAAGTATGTAGATATATGTAGTTATGCTTTTGTCTTGCGCAGCACCTGCAGACAGCGACGCAGCCCACTATCCAATGGGGCTTCTACTCTCAGTGTCTCACCCGTGTTCGGGTGTTCAAAACGTAGCGCCTGCGCATGCAGGAAGAGACGTTTTAAGCCCGTGACCGCCAGTTGCTGATCGAATTCGCGATCGCCGTAACGGTCATCGAAGGCTATCGGATGCCCAGCATGTTGGGCGTGTACACGAATTTGATGCGTACGTCCGGTAACAGGGCTCGCCCGCACCAGCGTCGCGTGTTCAAAACGTTCTTCTATTTTAAAGCGCGTTTCTGACGGTTTACCGTCGCTGTTTACCCGTACGATGCGCTCACCGCTTTGCAGGATATTTTTCAACAGCGGTGCCTGAACAACCTTGCAGTGAGACTGCCACTGGCCACGAACCAGCGCCAGATAGTCTTTTTGCATACCTTTCAGCCGCAACTGTTCGTGCAGAGAACGTAAGGCCGAGCGTTTTTTTGCGACCAGCAAAACGCCAGAGGTATCGCGATCGAGGCGGTGTACTAACTCCAGAAAACGCGCTTCCGGGCGTAAAGCACGCAGCCCTTCAATCACGCCGAAACTTAGACCACTGCCGCCATGCACGGCAGTACCCGAGGGCTTATTTAGCACCAACAGGTAGTCGTCTTCATAAATAATGCACTCGGCCAACGCCGCCACTTTACCAAGACTGGCAGAAACAGGGGTTTCATCGCGTTCTGCCTGTCGAACGGGCGGAATACGGATGACATCACCATCGAGCAATTTATACTCAGGTTTGACCCGTTTCTTATTTATCCTTACCTCACCTTTTCGCAAGATACGGTAAACCATGCTTTTAGGCACACCCTTTAAGTGGGTATGCAAAAAATTATCGATGCGCTGCCCCGCTTCATCTGCGGAGATCGTCACAAATTGTACTGAAGGATTATCTGTTTTCATGATGCGCGATTCTAAATAGAGCAACCCGATAGCGCCACTTCTTTTTCTGTGCTTAACTGTGTATCTGACTTATGAAGATATTGTTGCATTGTCGAGTAAGTGGACGGGTGAGTTGGGCTATAGCATCAAACCCTGTCCGTTTTGGTGATAACAATAGAACTATCTTTATACAGACAGGCAAAGTCACCTTGCTATAACGGTATCAGCAGTGGAATAATGCTTTTGCGTTTCCCACGCGGATTTCCGATAAAACAAGGGGAAATTGCGGAATTATTAAATTTGCCTGATGACGCACACACGCAGCAATGGCGTAAGACGTAATGTGAAATCAAGCAGTTAGCGGGCTGCGGATTGCAGCTTGGCCGGCAAATGGAATCAGATCTGGCGACATAATTCAGAAGCTGTTCCCTCAGTAAATGCGCTGTTTTCCATCAGGAAACACAGGCTACCGAAACATGCGTCTCTATGCAGGCGACAACCGGGAGGTTGACGTCCCTGCGATAAGCCACGAGACCATCGGTTCACTCCGGTCATGCGGTTCTTTTGTCCGCAGCTCTATCAATAATGCAAGTAAAAATAACGAGTAAGTTGAAGATGAAAAGAATGTTAATTAACGCAACTCAGCAGGAAGAGTTACGTGTTGCCTTGGTTGATGGTCAACGGCTGTATGACTTGGATATCGAAAGTCCGGGTCATGAGCAGAAGAAAGCAAATATCTACAAAGGTAAAATCACTCGTATCGAACCTAGTCTTGAAGCGGCTTTTGTTGATTACGGCGCTGAAAGACACGGTTTCCTCCCTCTTAAAGAAATCGCCCGCGAATACTTCCCTAGCAACTATTCTTCCCACGGTCGTCCTAACATCAAAGACGTGTTACGTGAAGGTCAGGAAGTCATTGTTCAGGTAGACAAAGAAGAGCGTGGCAACAAAGGCGCTGCACTGACCACCTTTATCAGTCTGGCAGGCAGCTATCTGGTCTTAATGCCAAACAACCCTCGTGCGGGCGGTATTTCACGCCGTATCGAAGGTGACGATCGTACCGAGCTCAAAGAAGCGTTGGGATCGTTGCAACTGCCCGATGGCATGGGGCTCATTGTTCGTACCGCTGGTGTGGGCAAATCCGCTGAAGCACTGCAATGGGATCTGGCTTTCCGTCTGAAACACTGGGACGCGATCAAAAAAGCCGCAGAAGGCCGCCCTGCACCGTTCCTGATCCATCAGGAAAGTAACGTGATCGTCCGCGCATTCCGCGACTATCTTCGCCCGGACATTGGCGAAATCCTGATCGACAACCCAAAAATTCTCGATCTGGCGAAAGAACATATTTCTGCGCTGGGTCGCCCTGATTTCAGCAGCAAAATCAAATTGTACAGTGGTGAAATCCCACTTTTCAGCCACTATCAGATCGAATCGCAGATCGAATCGGCTTTCCAGCGTGAAGTTCGCCTGCCGTCCGGTGGTTCTATCGTTATCGATACGACCGAAGCGCTGACAGCAATCGATATCAACTCCGCCCGTGCGACGCGCGGTGGTGATATTGAAGAAACCGCGTTCAATACCAACCTTGAAGCCGCAGACGAAATTGCCCGCCAGTTGCGCCTGCGTGACCTCGGTGGCCTGATCGTTATCGACTTCATCGATATGACTCCGGTTCGTCACCAGCGTGAAGTTGAAAACCGCCTGCGTGACTCTGTACGTCAGGATCGTGCACGTATTCAGATCGGCCGGATTTCCCGCTTTGGCCTGCTGGAAATGTCGCGTCAGCGTCTGAGCCCTTCACTGGGTGAATCCAGCCACCACGTCTGCCCGCGCTGTAGCGGTACCGGTACGATTCGTGACAATGAATCACTTTCACTGTCTATTCTTCGTCTGATCGAAGAAGAAGCGCTGAAAGAAAACACCAAAGAAGTCCACGCGATTGTTCCAGTCCAGATTGCGTCTTATCTGCTGAACGAGAAGCGTGATGCCGTTAACGCCATTGAGAAACGTCAAGGCGGCGTGCGCGCGATCATCGTGCCACACGACGGTATGCAAACGCCGCACTACTCCGTTGTTCGCGTCCGTAAAGGCGAAGAAAAACCGACGCTCAGCTATTTGCTGCCTCAGCGTTTGGAAACGGAAACGCAGCAGTTGCAAGACGAACAGACTATCGAGCGTAAACAGCCTGAACAACCTGCGTTAGCAACGTTTAGCATGGCTGAAATGCCAGAGGAAACTGCACCATCGATTGCCAAAGCAGCGCCTGCGGCGGCGAAACCGGCGGAAGTCGCTCAGCCAGGCTTCGTTAGCCGCTTGTTCAGCGCCTTAAAAAGCGTCTTTGCTTCCGAGCCTGCGGTAAAAGCAGCGGATAGCGTTGACGATAAGAAGGCCGAAGAAGAGAAATCCACTGAAGGTCAGCGCCCTGAACGCCGGAACTCACGCCGTCAGGGTAATAATCGCCGCGATCGTGGCTCTCGTGACAATCGTGACAATCGTGACAATCGTGAACAGCGTGATGAGCAGCGCCGTAATAAGCGACAAAACGAGGAAGCGGTTACTGACACCCGCGCAGCGGAAAATGCGGAGAAGTCCAATTCGGAAGAGCAGCCGCGTCGTGAACCACGTGCTGAACGTCAGCGTCGTCGTCAAGATGATCGCCGTCAGGCTCCGGCTGAGGCAAAAGCACAGCCAGTTATTGATGATTCTGATGACAATGCCGCCGAGCAGGATAAACCGACTCAGGTTATGCCGCGTCGCCAACGCCGTCAGTTGACGCAGAAAGTACGCGTTCAGTCCGATGCTCAACAAGATACCCTCTCCGATAGCACCGCACCTGTCGCTGCACCATCTGAGCAGGTTCAAGCTTACGTCAAGCCAAGCGATGCAGCGGTAGACAATAACGAGGTCGATAACGAGCAGAACGATGCAAATCGTGCCAATGGCGAGAATGGCGGTATGCCACGTCGTTCACGTCGTTCTCCGCGTCACCTGCGTGTTAGCGGCCAGCGCCGTCGTCGCTATCGTGACGAGCGTTACCCGTCTCAGTCACCAATGCAGTTGGAGTTTGCCGCCGCATCACCAGAAATGGCATCAGGAAAAGTGTGGGTTAGCTATCCTCTTGCACAGCCACAGCAGGCTGAAAGCCAACAGCAGGACGAGAACGTTGCAGCAATTGAAACACCGCTGTTACCTGCCGTTGTCGAAGCCGCAGTGACTGCACAAGCTGACACTGCGGAATCCAATACGGTTGAAAACGTTGCGATTACTGAAGCCGTGGTTCAGGAAGAAGCCGCTGTAACCGCTACAGCACAATCTGCCGACGTTATCCAGGATAGCAATGTAGTGGATGTCGAGGTGAGTACTGCAGGCGAAGAAACCGTCGCCGAGCCAGTTACCGAGAACACCGCTATCGATGATGCTATCGCTGCAGTTGCTGTGAATGCCGTTGAGGAAGCACAACCTGCTGATACTGTGGCGACTCAGGTTGCTGAAGAAACCGTTGACGCTGTTGCCTCTGAAAATACAGTGGCTGAAAACGTACCTACCGAAGCGGTCGCAGAAGAGCAGCAAGCAGATAGCATCGCTGATTCAACTGAGAAAGCCGATCTGGCAGAACCGGTTTCTACCCCTGCAGTTTCCGCAGTTCAGGAAGTCAGCTCGCCACAACACATTCAGGATGAGCCAGTATCTGCTATCAGCGCACAACCGATTGTGGAAGCGTCTGTACCGAGCGTAGCAAAAGCAGCAAGCGTTGCTGAGCAACCTCGTTATAAGCTCCATGCGACAGCGCCAATGACTAAAGCGCCAGCGCCAGCATACCAGGTGGAGCCTGCTCGACACAGTGATTGGGTTCGTCCTGCCTATCCGTTCTCAGGAAAAGGTTCGGCAGGTGGTCATGCCGCAGTTAACCAGTCAACTGCGCCAGCAACCAAGCCTACACCGGCCAGCGAGTAATTCTGGTTTCTATAGACAAAAACCCGCCAATTGGCTAACACCGTTCACTTAAGATGTTTTGAGTGAACGGGATACTGGGTTTTTGAGATCCGAACGGTCCTTTCTTTGGGCCGTCTTCTCTTTTCTGGCAGGATAAATTGCTTCACATTCTCCCGCATTTTCTTCAGCTTCGTCGGGATTGTCCCTGGTTTCCCCAGTGA